>DATEXR010000132.1 GCA_035256765.1 Candidatus Deferrimicrobiaceae bacterium
CTGCGAATTTCTCCCTCGCCGCTCTGATTGCTCGACATGCTCCCGTTGGCGAGCACGAATCCCGCGAGGCCGGTGGGGGTTACGTGGTGGATGAAGTGCTGCACCCAGGCGAAGTTCGCGTTGCCCGCGGGCGGGACGCCGAACTTCCAACGCTTGTCCTCGCGCAGGCGCTCGCCCCCCCAGTCGCTCGAGTTGAAGGGCGGATTGGCGAGGACGTAGTCGGCCTTGAGGTCCCGGTGCAGGTCGCGGTGGAAGCTGTCGGCATGATCTGGACCGAGGTTCGCGTCGATGCCGCGGATGGCCAGGTTCATCTTCGCCAGGCGCCACGTGGTGGAGTTCGATTCCTGCCCGTAGATGCTGATGTCGCCGACCTTGCCGCCGTGCTCCTCGATGAACTTCTCGCTCTGGACGAACATGCCGCCGGATCCGCAGCAGGGGTCGTAGACCCGGCCCTTGTACGGCGCGAGCATCTCGACGAGCACCTGGACCACGCACCGGGGCGTGTAGAATTGACCCCCCTTCTTGCCTTCCGCGCTGGCAAACCGGGCAAGGAAATATTCGTACCCCCGGCCGAGGATGTCCTTCGAGCGGTTTTCGGAGTCGCCCAGCCCGATGGTTCCGATGAGGTCGATCAGCTCCCCGAGGCGCTGTTTGTCGAGGGCCGGGCGGGCGTAGTCCTTGGGCAGGACGCCCTTCAGCGCCTTGTTGTCGCGTTCGATCGCGACCATGGCGTCGTCGATCATCCTGCCGGCGGCCGGCTGCCTGGCGTTGGCCTGGAGATGCGGCCAGCGCGCCTCCCTCGGCACCCAGAAGATGTTGAAGGCGCGGTACTCGTCCGGGTCCTCCGGGTCCGCCCCGCTCTTTTTATCGGCGACCAGCCTGGCGCGATGCTCCTCAAAGGCGTCCGAAATGTACTTCAGGAAGATGAGGCCCAGGACGACGTGCTTGTACTCCGCGGCGTCCATGTTGTTGCGGAGCTTGTCCGCCGCCTGCCAGAGCTTGGCCTCGAAGCCGAGTACGGCGCCGTTGGGTCCGTTCCGCCCCCTGCCGGCCTTCGCATTCCGAGCCATAAAGTTCCCCTCAAAGGTCTTTCTTGGACAGCTTCAGCTTTCCCTCCCCGATCATCCGGCCGCAAAAGGCGTCCAACTGGGCCCTGGCCAGCTTCGACGGCTTGACCTGGCCGTTCTCCCATCGGTTGACCGTGGCGAAGCTGACGCCCAGCTCCCGCGCCAGGTCCTCCTGGCTGAGTCCCAACTGTTCCCGAACGGATTTCACCAGGGCAGTGTATTCTCTCTCTTTCCGAGCCATCGGTTTTCCTCGCAGGACAGATCCCGAGATTGTTGCATATGCTATATCACGTGAAGGTCCCCGGCAAGTATTGGCCCGGACAGTGTTGGCCCGGACAGTATTGGCCCGGACAGGAGCGGATTGCCGGAAAGGGTCCCTGATCAGGGAGCGCCTGGCCCCCCGGGTCCAGCGGGAAGATGAAAAGTTTTAAGAACGTCCCTAAGCTTTGCCGGAGAGCATCGCCTCCCGGACCCGTCTCATGAGGTCCGGGGTGTCGGCCGGGGTCTTGCCGCGGGTCTCGATCGGCGGGAAGATCTCGACCGTGATGGTGCCGGGACGGACCCGGAGCGTGTCGGCGGCCACGACCTCGCGGCTCCCCGACACCTGCACCGGAACGATCGGCAGCCCCACCTGAAGGGCCATCCGGAACCCTCCCTTCTTGAACGGGAGGAGGTCCCCGTCGCGGCTGCGCGTTCCCTCCGGGTAGATCATCACCGAGTTGCTCCCGGACAGGCCCGACAGCGCTTCCGCAAGCGCCTCCCTCGACTTCTCGGGGGAGGCCCGGTCGACCATGATCTGCCCGCAGGCGAGCAGGGCCCAGCCGAAGACGGGGATCCGCGCCAGTTCCTTCTTGAACACCCAGTGGAGCGGATGGGAGATGACGAGGGCAAGAGCCGCAGAGTCGGCGTGGCTTGCGTGGTTGGACATGAAGACGTACGGCTTCCCGGAGTCGATGTTGGCGAGCCCCCGCCCCACCACCTTGATCCGGAAGAACCCCAGGGCGATCCGGGCGTAGGTCTTCGAAACCACCAGAAAAAGCTTCCCCTTCAGCGCCTTCCCCGGCAGCAGCAGGGCCAGCACGATCGCCGGAACGCCGATCACGAGGGTCAGGAGCCCCAGGAGAGTCAGCTGGATGGCGTTCAACGGAGTCACTTCGCGCAGCCTCTCGCGAACCCGTTGACAACGGGTCCCCCTCCGCGCACAGGGCGCTGCGGGGGGTTCCTCGCAGCGGGGGGACACTCCTGGAGGTTGTCGGTAGTACGGTTGGAGGAGTGTCCCGCCGAAGGGAAGAAATCGCGTCGAGCGGAACCGGCAGCGAGCGGGCGCCAGGTCGCGTAGCATTTAGGGACCCCCCGGCCTCCAGAGATCCGTTCCTGAAGAGGCCGTGCACCGAGAGGGTCGATGCGCCGCGCCCGGCGAGGCGACCGTCCGAGGCGTACCCGCCGCGGTACGGCGAGGGCGGGCAACGAAGCCGGCGGGGATGCAGCGGCCCTCGAATGCCGGGATCTGAGGGAATGGATTTCTGGGGGCCGGCGAGCCCGTGCGCGGAGGGACTGCCGGTGCCGAACGATCACGGCGGCAGTTCGGTCCGTCGAGCCATTTGCGCGACGCCGCACTAGGCCCGCCCTCGTTTCCGCGTTTCCCGCAACCCTTCCGGGCATACGTCCAGAAGCGGGCATTCTGCGTGAAGCGGATTCCTCGGGCGGCAGATCTCCCGCCCGAGCCGGATCAGGTTCAGGTGCAGCGGCGCGTGCTCCCCCTTCGGGACGTGCGGCTCGAGGAGAAGCGCCGCCCGGGCGAGATCGGCCGACGCCGGCACGAGGCCGAGCCTTCCTGCCACCCGGAGAATGTGGGTGTCCACGGGAAATGCCTCGAGTCCGAAAGAGAACAGGAGAAGGATGTTCGCGGTCTTCACGCCCACGCCGCCCAGGGAGGTGAGATACGCGCGCGCTTCGGGAAGCGGCTTCTCCCGCAGAAACTCGAGCGTAAAGTCTCCCCGCTCCCGTTTCAGCCGGGAGAGCGCCGAAAGGATCGCCTTCGCTTTCGCCTTCGCCAGGCCACCGGTCCGGATCGCCTCCTCCACCTCCCCGGGCGTAGCCGTTGCAAGTAGGGAAAGCGTCGGAAAACGCCGCATCAGGGAAGAAAACGCCCGGTCGCGGTTCGCATCGTTCGTATTCTGGGAAAGGATCGTGAGGATCAGGTTTCGCACCGGCTCTTCCCTGTGGGCGCACCGGGACGGGCGGCCGAACCGCCTGCGGAGGCGCCGGGAGATGTCGGCGAGCCTCGAGGCCAGTTCCTCTCCTCCCCGGCCCGCCCCCCTGTCCCGCCGGCCATGCGCCGTAGGCGATGGTCCTCCCACCGGGGTCAGCCGCCTTCTTCCCCGGAGAGGCGCTGCGCGAGGAAAAGGCCCTCCCGGGTCAGGCGGACGGCGGGCTGCAGTTCCCAGTACTCGATCAACCCCTTCTCCCGAAGCCCCTTGACGGCCTCCTCCAGCTCGTGCCGCGCAAGCCCCGCCTCCTCGTCCAGCCCCCTCATCCCGGGCGTCGCCCCCGGGCCGATCTCGCGGTAAAAGACGAGAAGACAGCAAAGGAGCTTCGATTCGGGACCGGAGAGCCTGGGTGCGGTCAAGGCGTGACGGGCGGGGGAGGGGGC
>DATEXR010000133.1 GCA_035256765.1 Candidatus Deferrimicrobiaceae bacterium
GCGGCCCCGCCGCCCACCACCGTCGCCCTGACGGACGTCACCGTCACCCTTCTGAAAAGGAAAGACCTCCTCGATCTCCTCTCCTCCCATCCCTCCTTTTCGCGGAATTTCACGAAGATGCTCTCCACGCGGCTCCTCCGCAAGGGGGGACATTCCTATATCGAGTTGTACGTTGAGGAGTGTCCCCCCCCCAGTTGAGGAGTGTCCCGCTGAAGGATACGGATCGCGTCGAGCGGAACCGGCGGCGGGCGGGCGCAAGGTCGAGAGCTACGCCTAAGGGGACACCCCCGGCCTCCGAAGATCCGTTCCTGAAGAGGCCGTGCACCGAGAGGGTCGATGCGCCCCGTCCGGCGAGGCGCCCGGCCGGGGCGTACCCGCCGCGGTACGGTGAGGGCGGGCAACGAAGCCGGCGGGGATGCAGCGGCCCTCGAATGCCGGGATCTGAGGGAATGGAGCTCTGGAGGCCGGCGAGCCAGGGGCCCGGGATCCGGCACTTCCCCCCGGGCACACGACCGCGGCCCACGGCGCGGCGGAGGAAGAGTTCTTAGAAGGAACGTCCCTGTTCTTAGGAGTGTCCCCGGTGGGTTGCTTCTTTCCCTACGGGTAGAGCCCCCGGAACCGCATCGCCTCCGCCACCCGCGAGATGCCGATCATGAGCGCGGCCATCCGGTGCGACACACCTTTCTCGTGCGCAAGGGAGAGCACTTCCTGAAACGCCTCGAGCATGATGCGCTGCAACTGCCGGTTCACTTCCCCGATGTTCCAGAAGAACTTCTGCGTGTCCTGCACCCATTCGAAGTAGGAGGCCGTCACCCCGCCGGCGTTCCCCAGAACGTCCGGGATGATGAACACCCCCCTCTGCCGCAGGATCTCGTCGGCTTCCAGCGTGGTCGGCCCGTTCGCGCCCTCGGCCAGGATGCGGCACCGGACCCGGCCGACGTTCTCCCCCGTGATCTGCCCTGCCGTGGCGCACGGCGCGAGGATGTCGCACGGAATCTCCAGGAGGTCCCGGTTCGACACCGGGGTCACGCCCGGGAACTCCGATACCTTTCCCCCCGCCTCCACGTGCCGGATCAGGTCGTTCACCGGAAGCCCGTCGGGGTTGTGCACTCCTCCGTACACGTCGCTTACTCCGATCACCTTGACCTTCTTCTCCGCGAGTTCCTGCGCCGCGACGGAGCCGACGTTTCCGAACCCCTGGACCACCGCGGTGAGCTTCTCGGGGACAAGCCCCAGACGCTCGACGGCGGCGAAGACAAGGTTGACCAGCCCGCGTCCGGTCGCCTCACGCCGCCCCACGGAACCCCCGACGACGAGAGGCTTTCCGGTCACCACGCCGGGGACGGAATAGCCCACCTGGATCGAGTAGGTGTCCATGATCCAGGACATCGTCTGCTCGTTCGTGAACATGTCCGGCGCCGGGATGTCCTTCTCCGGGCCGATCAGCATCACGATCTCCGTTGTGAACCGCCGGGTGAGAGCCTGCAGCTCCCGCGGGGACATCTCGAGAGGGTTGCAGCAGACGCCCCCCTTCGCCCCCCCGAAGGGGATGTTCATGAGCGCGCACTTCCAGGTCATCCACATGGCCAGGGCGGTCGTTTCCTCGAGGGACACGGTAGGGCTGTACCGGATCCCCCCCTTCCCCGGCCCGAGGGTGATGTTGTGGTGGACGCGGTATCCCGTGTATGTGGCGACCCTCCCGTCGTCCAGCCGGACCGGCACCGTGACGATGAGCGCGCGCCTCGGGTACCGAAGCCGGTTGGCCAGGTTCGGGTCCAGGTTGAGGAGCTTCGCAGCCTGGCCGAGCTGCTCCTCCGCTTCGACCAGCATGTCGTGCCCTTCCTTGGTCTCTCCCCAGCTCGGAAATGGCATCGTTTCCTCCTCCTTTCCCCGTTTTTCCCCTCTGATAAACTCGTTCCCCGGCGCCGGCCCCGCGCCATTCACCGAAAATTCGCCCGCATCGCTCCTCTGCTCTTTTCGTCCTTCCCCGTCCTCCCGGGTCCGTCTATTTTGCCCGGTTATCCCTAGGATATCCACCGTCCGCTCTTTCTCCCCGGAGGGGAAATAGCATAGGATAGGAAGATCATCGCTTACGAGAAACACGGGCGGGGGAACGGCAGCAACCGATCCATGACGTGGCGCAGACTGGCAAAAGGCGAACTCTCCTGGGAGACGCTTCGCCGGCGTTCCCGCATCCTGGAATGGACCCGGGCCTTCTTCCGCGAGCGCGGCTTTCTCGAGGTCGACCCGCCGATCGCGAACCCGTACCCGAACATCGACCCCAACATCTTCCCGGTGCGGGTCTCGGACGCGGCGGGGCGGACGTCCGGCCTGTACCTCCACACCTCCCCGGAGCTCTCGATGAAGAAGCTCCTCGCGGCGGGCTCCGGAAACATCTTCTTCCTCGGCAAGGTGTTCCGGGACCGGGAGGGATCCCCCCTTCACCACCCGGAGTTCACGATGCTCGAGTGGTACCGGGTGGGGGAGCCGGCCGACGCGGTGAGGAAGGATGTCGAGGACCTGCTGCGGGACCTGGCCCGCCGGGCGAACGGGGCGGAGGAGGTCCTGAGGGAGGGACGGCGTATCCCTCTTCCCCCCGCCTGGAAGCGGTGGGAGCTTGCGGAGGCGTT
This sequence comes from Candidatus Deferrimicrobiaceae bacterium, assembly GCA_035256765.1. Taxonomy (NCBI): domain Bacteria; phylum Candidatus Deferrimicrobiota; class Candidatus Deferrimicrobia; order Candidatus Deferrimicrobiales; family Candidatus Deferrimicrobiaceae; species Candidatus Deferrimicrobiaceae bacterium. Next base: position 2,631 of record DATEXR010000133.1, read on the forward strand.
CGCGGAACTTCTCGGCTGCCCGATGGGGGACGCGGGGGCGCTCCGGACCGGCCTGTCCGGGAAGGGGATCCGGCCGGGGCCGGCCGAGACGTGGGAGGATCTCTTCTTCCGCGCCATGCTGGACGTGATCGAGCCGGCGCTTGCCGTGAGGGGGGCCGTCTTCCTGACGGGGTTTCCCGCCGCGCTCGCGGGAATGTCCCGGAGGCGCGAGGGGGCCGGCGACATTGCGGAGAGGTTCGAGGGGTACGTTGCCGGAATCGAACTCGTGAACGGGTACGAGGAGCAGACCGATCCCGGAGAGCAGGAGGGGCGGCTCCTGGAACTGTCCGGGCGCCACGCGCATCGAACGGGGGTGCGGTTGCCGGTCGACCCGGATTTTCTCGACGCCCTCCGGGCGGGTCTTCCGGCGTGTTCCGGGGCGGCCCTGGGGATGGACCGTCTGGTGATGCTCCTCCTGGGGAAAAAGACGATCGCTGACGTGACCTACCGATGAACAACGGCCGCATGCTTCTTTTCCTGCTTTCGTTCGGCCACTTGGCAACCGACATGGTGCAGGGGGCCCTGCCCGCGCTCCTGCCGTACCTGAAGGACTGCTTCGACCTCTCCTACACCGTCACCGGGTCGATCCTCCTCGCGGCGCACCTGACCTCCTCCGTGATCCAGCCGCTGTTCGGCTTCCTCACCGACCGCAGGCCGTTCCCGATCCTTCTCTCCCTGGGTTGCCTGGTCTCCGGCATCGGCATCGCCCTGATCCCCTTCGCGCCGAGTTTCTCCTGGCTCATCGCCTTCGTGATGTTCATGGGTCTGGGGACGGCCGCCTTCCACCCGGAAGGGTTCAAGGCCACCGCGTGCATCGTCTCCTTGAAGCGCGCGACCGGGATGTCCTTCTTCTCCGTGGGGGGGAACCTGGGATTCGCCATCGGCGCCCCGGCCGCCATCTTCCTCGTTGCCCGGTACGGCCTTCCGGGGGCGGCCGCCCTGTTCCTTCCCGCGGCGGCGGCGGCGGCCCTCTTCCTGCCGGCCCTGCCGCGCATCCGGGAGCGCATCGCCGCGGTCGCCGCGCGGCCGTCCTCCCCCGTCGAAAACGGAGTCCGGCACCCCATGTACGCCGTCTCCCTGATCGTCCTCATCGTGGTCTTCCGCTCGTGGACGCAGCTCGGGCTCGCCGCGTTCCTCCCGTTCCTCTACCGGGAGGAACTCGCGAGCAATCCGGGGTTCGTGGCCACCCTCCTCTTCCTGTTCCTGGGAGCGGGCACGGTCGGAACGCTCGCGGGAGGGCCGATCGCCGACCGGATCGGCCACCGGAGGATGCTCTTTTACTCGCTGTCCCTGCAGATTCCCCTCATCTTCCTGTTTCTCGCCGCGCGCGGGTGGACCGTATTCGTGCTGGCCGCCGCGGTGGGGGCGACGATCGTCTCCACCTTCTCGGTGACCATCGTGATGGCCCAGGAGCTTTTCCCCCGCCGGATGGCGACGGCCTCCGGGGCCATCGCGGGATTCGCCATCGGGACGGGGGGGATCGGCGTGACCCTCCTGGGCGCGGTGGCCGACCGGTACGGGGTCCCCGCCGCGGTACACCTGATCAACCTTCTGCCGGCCTTCGGGGCGCTGCTCGCCGCGATGCTCCCGATCCCCTGGAAAGCCGGCCTGGCGAGGCCTGCGTGAGGCGGGTCATCGACGTTCACGTCCACCTGCAGCATCCTGTTCGGGAACGCCCGGAAGTTCCTGGATCGCGCGGGTTTGGCATAAAATACCCTGTCATGGCGAAAAACCGGGGCAAGGAGAGACGGAATGGGTGAGGAGCGAAACGGAGGCGGATCGGGCCAGCCGAAATATTCCCGGCGCAGGAATGCGATGATGCTGTTCCTCGTCGCCGCGCTCGTGACGGTGGGGTCCGGTCTGTTCTACTGGTGGTACCGCCAGACCCACATCGTGACGGACGACGCGTATGTGGAGGGCCGGATCCACCCGGTCGCCGCCCGCATCCAGGGGACGGTCGCGGAGGTGGTCGTGGAGGACAACCAGCCGGTGAAACAGGGACAGCTGCTCCTGCGGATCGATCCGGAGCCTTACGCCGTCCGGGTGGCCGCCGCCGGTTCCGCCGTCTCGGCCGCGACGGCGGACCTGACCGGGGCCAAGTCGGACATCGCCGCCGGGAAAGCCGACATCCAGGCGGCCCGCCAGGACCTGGCGGCGTCCCGGGCCCAGCTCGACCAGGCCCGGCTCGCCGTCGATGCGGGCCGGTCCCGGGTAACCCTTGCCGAGGCGCAGCTTGCCCAGGCCGTGCGGGACGCAGAGCGGGCAGGCAACCTCTTCGAGAGGCAGTCGATCAGCCGGGAGCGGTTCGAGAAGGCCCAGACCGAGCTGGATGTGGGCAGGGCCCGCCACGACCTCGCGAAGGAGGAGCTTCGGCTCACCGAGGCAGCCATACCCACCCACGAGGCGCAGATCTCCCAGAAGAATGCCATCCTGGCCCAGCGGCAGGCGGCACTATCGCAGCGCGAGGCAAGGGTGGGACAGCAAAGCGCCCTCGTCAGCCAGCGGGAATCCGCCTTCGCGGAGGCGAAGCTCTACCGGCAGTACGCGGACGTCGTCGCCCCAGTCGACGGATATGTGACCCGGAAGACGGTGGAGGCGGGACAGGTCGTCTCTCCGGGGCAGCCGCTGCTCGCCATCACCGATCTTTCGGACGTGTGGGTGGTGGCGAACTACAAGGAGACCCAGATCGAGAAGATCCGTCCCGGCCAGCCGGTCTCCATCCGCATCGACACGTTCTCGGGGAAGAAGTTCCACGGGAAGGTGGAAAGCATCATGGCGGGGACCGGGTCCGCCTTTTCCCTCTTTCCCCCCGAGAACGCCACGGGGAACTACGTCAAGGTCGTGCAGCGGGTCCCGGTGAAGATCGTGCTCGACCGGGGGGAAGACCCGGAGCACATCCTGCGGATCGGGATGTCCGTCGTGCCCACGGTGAACGTCCGGTAACCCGATGAACGGGGAGAACCGGTTCGACAACGCGGTCGGCGCGATGCGCGGGAGCAAGTGGATCGTCGCGTTCACCGTGATGCTGCCGACGCTGATCGAGATCATCGACATCAGCGTCGCCAACGTGTCGCTCGACCACATCCGCGGCTCCCTCTCCGCGGGGATCGACGAGGCCGCCTGGGTCCTCACCTCCTACCTCGTCTCCAACGCGATCATCATCCCGATGACCGGGTGGCTCGCCCGTACCTTCGGGCGGAAGCGGTACCTCCTCTTCTCCATCCTCCTGTTCACCGGGGCGTCCCTGATGTGCGGGGCCGCGACCAGCCTCGGGATGCTCGTCTTCTTCCGCGTCCTTCAGGGGATCGGGGGCGGGGCGCTCCAGCCCCTCTCCCAGGCGATCCTGCTGGAGACGTTTCCCCCGCGAGAGCACGGGATGGCGATGGCCATCTTCGGCATCGGCATCATGTTCGGGCCGATCGCGGGCCCCCTCATGGGCGGCTACATCACGGATACCCTTTCGTGGCGGTGGATCTTCTACGTCAACATCCCCATCGGCATCTTCGCCGTCATGATGGTCAAGATGTTCATCGTCGACCCCCCCTACATGCGGCGGACGGAAAAGGTGAAGGTGGACGCCTGGGGGATCGCGCTGTTGACGGTGGGGATCGGCGCGCTCCAGATCGTGCTGGACAAGGGACAGCGCGAGGACTGGTTCCAGTCCGACTTCATCCTGGTCGTCTCCGCGATCTCCGCGCTTTCTCTCATCGCGTTCGTGATCGTCGAGCTCTTCTACGCCGAGTCCCCGATCGTCGACCTGCGCGCATTCAAGAACATCTCGTTCTCCTCCGGCAACGTGGTGATGTTCGTCGCCTTTTTCAACCTCCTGGGGAGCATCGTCCTTTTGCCCCTGTACGCCCAGATCCTGCTCGGCTACACGGCGACGCTCGCGGGGCTCGTGCTCTCCCCCGGCGGGATCGCCACGCTCGTGACGATGCCCGTGGTGGGGAAGCTCATCGTAAGGCAGAACCCGAAGTACCTCCTCGCCCTGGGGATCCTGGTGTGCGCCTTCTCCACCCGGCAGATGGCGGGGTTCAACCTCACCTCCGACTTCGAGTCCCTCATGTGGCCGAGGATCTATCTCGGCATCGGAATGGGCCTCCTGTTCATCCCGCTCACGACCCTCACCCTCTCCTCGATCCCGAAGCCCCAGATGGGAAACGCGACCTCCATCTACAACCTGCTCCGGAACCTGGGGGGGTCGATCGGCGTGGCGTTCTCCACGACCATGTTCGCCAGGCGGGCCCAGATCCACCAGAGCCACCTCACGGAACACCTGACCTGGTTCGACCGGGGATTCCGCGACGCCGTGGGGTGGGGGCGGGCGATGCTGCCGGGAAGGGGGATCCCGGAATCCGCCGCCGAGGGGACGTCGATGAAGATGATCTACGGGCAGGCCATCCGGCAGGCGACGGCGATGGGCTTCAACGACGCCTTCTGGATCCTCTCCGTTCTCATGGTGTGCGTCCTTCCCCTTCTCCTCCTGATGCGACGGCCGGAACACCAGAACGATCCCCCGCCGCCCGGGCACTGACCCTCCCCCCCGGGGAAGATTTCTTTCCCCGGGGGGGTTGCGGTATACTGGGTTCACCGAAGACCCGTCGTCCGTTCACTTCCTCTTCCTGCCTGCGGAAAGTCGTGCTCCACTCGCGGTGAACCTGACCAGCCCCAGGAGGTTTCCGATGAGCGTCCCCCAGACCCTTGTACGTCTTCTCGAGGAACGCAAGATCCCGTTCCAGGCGGAGGCGCACCCCGAGGCGTTCACCGCCCAGCAGGCCGCCCAGGCGTCTCATGTGCCGGGAAGGGCCTTCGCCAAATCGGTGCTCGTGAACGTCGACGGGACGATCTGGATGGCGGTCGTCCCTGCGACGGAGCGGGTCGACCTCAGGCGGATGCAGGCCTGCCTCGGCGCGAAAAAGGTCCGGCTCGCGAGCGAGGCGGAGTTCGCGCCCCTGTTCACCGACTGCGACATCGGGGCGATGCCGATCTTCGGGTCCCTCTATCATATTCCGGTGCTCGTGTCCCACGAGCTCATGGAAAACCCGGAGATCGCCTTCACGGCGGGGACCCACCGGAAGATCGTGCGGATCCGGACGAGCGACTATCTCGCCGTCGAACAGCCCAGGGTCTGCGAGCGCGAGGCGATCCTGGCGGGGGCGATCTGAGGATTGCCGGGCAGGGCGCGACACCCCGCCGTCATTCCGCCGTGGGGGGTCCCTCCTTCCGGACATCGGGGGGCGCCGAGCCTGTGTGTGCTCCGCGCCTGACCGGGAGAGCGGTCGACTGCCCCCGCGCAAGAACCCGTCCGTCCCCGGCGGTGACCGTGAGTTCGCAGACCATCGACTGACGGCCTCCGTGGATGATCCTGGACTCCCCGATCACCTCCTCGCCCGGTTTCGCAGCCCGGAAGACGTTCAGGCTCCACTGGACGCCCACCGCGTCGACCACCGCGTTGACCGAGAGGGCGAACGCCGCGTCGGCGACGGCGAAGAGGAGGACCCCGTGCCCGATCCCGTGCGCGTTGAGGAACCGATCCTTCACCTCCACCGACACCTTCGCATACCCCTCCCGGGCCTCGAGCAGTTTCATCCCGAAGTCCTGGATCAGCCGGTCCCCCTGCCAGATCTCGCCGATTCGTCCCATCGCCTCTCTCCTCATCCTTTCCGGTAGGCCCTGGCCAGCTCCACGTAGTTGCCGGCGGTGACCCGGTTTCCTTCCGCCGACCCCGGGCCGAGATCCTTCACCACTTTCCCCGGGACCCCCAGGACGAGGGAGTGCGGCGGGACGACGGTCCCCGGGGGCACGACGGCCCCGGCTCCGATCACGCTCCCCCTCCCGATGACCGACCCGTCCAGCACGACCGCCCCGATCCCGATGAGGCAGAAATCCTCCACCGTGCAGCCGTGCACGACGGCCCTGTGGCCGATGGTGATCTCGTCCCCCACGGCCAGGGGGTCTTTCCCCGTGACGTGCAGGGTGCAATGGTCCTGCACGTTGGTCCTTTTCCCGATCCGGATGCGGTGAATGTCCCCCCGGATGACGGTGTGGAACCAGACGCTGGAATCCTCCCCGATCTCCACGTCCCCGATCACCATCGCCCCTTCCGCCACAAACACGCTTCCGTGGCATTTCGGGGCGATGCCGCGAACCCCGATGAACAAGGATCCTCCTCCCCGCCCCCCGAAAAAAACCGAGGGGTGCTCCTTCCGGCACAACTTTCTCAGAATACCCCATTTCCCCAGGCGGCCAGTGTACCGTCTCGTAAATAGCTTGACGCACCGAGAGCGTCGATGCGCCGCGCCAGCAAGGCGCGCGACTGAGGCATACCGTTGAGTATGGTGAAGAAGCGCAACGAAGCGGGAGCGGATGCAGCGGCGCTCGAATGCCAAGGTATTTGCGAGACGGTGCACTAGCCAGAGGATCCGCTCACCCCTCCTCTTTCCGCCTTTTCGCCCTCCTCCCGAATGAGATCCCCTTCCCGTGTGCGCCGCGGAAAATTCCGGAATCCGGCTGTGGGGGGTTGCATCAAAGGAGAGATTCCGACATAAAAATGGATAATCGAGGGGAAAGCACAAGGGTAGCGTGCAAGGTTCCGCGATCGTGAGCATTGAACATCGCTTGGCGAAAGAGGAGGACGGACATGCTGAAGGAATTTAAGGAATTCGCCGTGAAGGGCAACATGGTCGACATGGCGGTGGGTATCATTATCGGCGTCGCATTCGGGGCGATCATCGGATCGCTGGTCTCCGACGTCCTGATGCCGCCGATCGGGCTGTTGCTGGGCAACGTCGATTTCTCGAACCTCTTCCTGGTGCTCAAGGAAGGAAAAACCGTCGGTCCCTATGCGACGATCGCCGCGGCGAAGGGAGCGGGGGCGGTCACGCTGAATTACGGGCTGTTCGTGAACACCATCGTAAACTTCCTCATCATCGCGTTCGCCCTCTTCTTCGTCGTCCGCGGGATCAACACCCTCAAGAAAAAGGAGGAGGCCCCCGCCGTTCCGACGACGAAGGAGTGCCCGCACTGCCTGTCGACGATCCCGATCCAGGCGAAGAAGTGCGGCCACTGCACGTCGGAGCTCAAGGCCGCGTGACCGGCGGGAGCCGCACCGTTCCCCGGCTTCTCCGCGAACCGGGCATGCCGAAAGATGCGGCTCCCTCTCCTCATCCTCGTTCCGAGCGTCACCGCCTTCTCCCGGGAGGGGCGAGGGGCAGATCCCGCGCAGCGGGTAGGAGGTATCGATCCCAGGCGTTACAATTGCTCCCATGGGCACGCTTCCCGCGCTTCGCACCGACATCGACCTGATTCCCGCCCGTCTCGAGGGGCGGGACGTGATCCTTGTCCGGGACTCGCTGGGGATCGTCGCGCCGAACGCCGCCCTCTCCGGGGAAGTTGCCCCGTATCTTCCGCTCTTCAACGGGTTCTCCACCGTCGATGACCTGCAGATCGTCATGATGCGCCGCCAAGGCGGCTCCCTCGTCTTCCGTTCCGAAGCCGAGCGGATCGTCGGGGAACTCTCCCGGATGGGGATTTTGCAGACCGAGTCGACCCGCGAAGCGAAGGAGAGAATCGTCCGGGAGTTTACCGCCAGCCCCGAGCGGACGGCGGCGCTCGCCGGAAGCGCCTACCCCGCGGACCCCGCGGCTCTCGCCGCCCTGATCGACCGGATCCTCTCCCTCCCGGTTCCTCCCGCCGGCCGTCCTCCCGGTTCCCCGTGCGCACTGGCGTCCCCCCACATCGACCTCCGGGTGGCCGAGAGGACCTACGCGGCGGCCTATCGGGCGATCCGGGGCCCCGCCCCCCCCGCCGTTCTTCTCCTCGGGACCGGCCACTCCCTGGGGCAGTCCCGATACTGTCTCACGGCCAAGACCTTCACGACCCCCCTGGGCCGTGTCTTTGCGGACCGGGCCGCAGTGGAGGAGATCCGCGGGAAAGCGGAAGATGCGCTCTCCCCCGACGACTTCGCCCACCGGACGGAGCATTCGATCGAGTTTCCGCTCCTCTTTCTCCAGCGGATCTTCCCGATGGAGAAGATCCCGGTCCTCCCCGTCCTGTGCGGGCAGATGGAAGACCTGTTCGGTCAGGTACGGTCCCCGCTCGATGCGCCGGGCGTCGCGCCGTTCGTCGAGGCGGTTTCCGCCTGGTTTTCCGCGCCGCCGGAGGGGAAACTCGTCGTGGCGGGCGTCGACCTCTCCCATGCGGGGCCGAAGTTCGGGGATCCCCAGCCGGCCTCGTCGCTCGAGCCTGCCTTCCGCGCCTTCGACGGGGAGATCCTTCATGCCCTGGAAGCCGGAGACGCCGCCGCCCTGTTCTCGGCGGGAGCCCGAGAGCGGAACCGGTACCGGATCTGCGGGTTCTCGTCGTTGTGGACCCTCCTGGCCGTCGTTCCGGGAATCCGCGGGACGGTGCTGGACTACCAGGTATGGCACGAGGAGCCGACCCGGTCGGCCGTCAGCTTCGCGGCGGTCACGTTCACCCGCTGACCGTTCGGAACCCCTTGCGGCCACCGCGACATCTTCCGATAATCGGATAAGGAAAGGGATTCCCCGGGGAAGGAAGATGAAGAACCAACAGATCGCCGTCGTTTTCAGCGAAATCGCCTCCCTTCTGGAGCTTTCGGGGGAGAACCCGTTCCGCATCCGGGCGTACCAACGGGCGGCATGGAACATCGGGGGGCTTTCCCAAGACGTCGCCGAGATGACCGATGAGGAGCTTCGGGCCATCCCCGGGATCGGGCCGGACCTCGTCGAAAAGATCCGGCAATTTCTCGGGACGGGGCGCGTCGACCTGCACGCGGACCTGAAGAAGGAGATCCCCTCGGGGCTGCTCGACATCCTCCGGGTCCCGGGTGTCGGGCCGAAGACCGCGAAGACCCTGTACGCGAAAGCGGGCGTGCGAAGCCTGGACGACCTCGAGACGCTCACCCGGGAGGGGAAGCTGGCGGGGCTCCCGGGAATCCATAAAAAGACGGAAGAGAACATCCGCAAGGGGATCGACACGCTGCGGAAGGGGCGGGAACGGCACCCCCTGGGGCGGGCCATTCCCATCGCCGAGGACATTATTCGGAAACTGAGGGCCAAAGCGCCCCTGAGCAGGATCGCCGTGGCGGGTTCCCTCCGCCGGTGGAAGGAGACGGTCAAGGACATCGACATCCTGGCCACTTCGGCAAAGCCGGAGAAGGTCATGGAGGTCTTCGCGGGCCTTCCGATCGTTACGGAGGTCCTGGCGCGGGGGACCACGAAGTCCTCCGTCCTCACGGCGGACGGGATCCAGGTCGACCTGCGGGTGGTGGAGGACGGCTCCTTCGGCGCCGCGCTCCAGTACCTCACCGGGAGCAAGGAGCACAACATCAAGCTCCAGGAGATGGCTTCGCGCGCCGGGCTCAAGATCAACGAGTACGGCATCTTCCGGGAGAGCGACGGGAAAAGAATCGGGGGGAAGCAGGAGGGGGAGGTCTACAAGGCGCTGAGGCTCCCCTTCATCCCGCCCGAACTGCGCGAGGACGCGGGGGAGATCGAGGCGGCGCAGGGGGATGGCCTCCCCGACCTGCTGACCGTCGGGGAGATCCGGGGGGACCTCCACGTCCACACGAAATGGTCGGACGGCGCCCACGACCTCGATGCGCTGGTCCGGGCCGCAAGGAAGAAAGGGTACCAGTACATCGCGATCACCGACCACTCGAAGGGGCTCGGGGTCGCCCACGGACTGGACGAGAATAGGCTGCGCGAGCAGATCGCGCGGATCGAAGAGGTGAACCGCACCCTGCGGGGCTTCCGGATCCTTTCGGGAGTCGAGGTGGACATCCGCGGGGACGGCACGCTGGATCTTCCCGATGCCGCTCTCGGAGAGCTCGACATCGTCATCGCCTCCATCCACTCCGGATTCCGGCAGTCCCGGGAGCAGATCACGGCGCGTCTCCTGTCGGCCGTCCGGAACCCCGTCGTCGGCATCATCGCCCACCCCTCCGGCCGGCTCATCGGGGAGCGGGACCCCTACGACGTCGACATGGAGGCGCTGTTCCGGGAAGCGGCCGCCCGCGGGGTGGCTATGGAGGTCAACGCCCATCCTTCCCGGCTGGACCTCTCCGACCACCACGTGCGGATGACGAAACGATACGGGATCCCCCTCGTCATCAGCACGGACACCCACGTCACCGCGAACTTCGACTACATGGAGTACGGGGTTGCCGTCGCGAGAAGGGGGTGGGCGGTCGGGGACGACGTACTCAACACCTTGCCCTGCAGGAACCTGCTCAAGCGGTTGCGATCCGGCCGGAATCCGGACGTGCGCTTCCTGGGAAGAAAGGCTTAGGGGGCGGAAACGGGTTCGCGTTCAGCCGCCGGCGGAGGGGTCGAACGGAAGAGCCGGTCTTGCCTGCCTGCCCCCAAGCGATTCGCGGATCCTTTGCATCCATCCCCGGAGAGCGGCCTGGAACCCGTCCATGAAGGTGTAGATCACCGGCGTGATGTAGAGCGTGATGATCTGGGAAAAGAGAAGCCCGCCCACGACGGCGATCCCCATCGGCCTGCGGGCTTCCGCGCCCGCGCCGAAGCCGATGGCGATCGGCAGGGTCGCCATCAGGGCGGACATCGTGGTCATCATGATGGGGCGGAACCGGACGAGACACCCTTCGTAGATCGCCTCTGCGGGGCTTTTCCCCTCCTTGCGCTCCGCCTCGAGGGCGAAGTCGATCATCATGATGGCGTTCTTCTTCACGATCCCCACCAGCATGATGACGCCCACGAAGGCGTAGAGGCTCAGATCCATCCGGAAGATCATGAGCGCCACCAGGGCCCCGATCCCGGCGGCGGGAAGTCCGGACAGGATCGTCAGGGGGTGGATGAAGCTTTCGTAGAGGATTCCCAGCACGAGATAGATGACCAGGATGGCCATCACGAGCAGGATCCCCATCCCCTGGAGCGACGCCTGGAAGGCTTGGGCGGTTCCCTGGAAACTGGTGGTGATCGACGCGGGGAGCGTGGCGCGCGCGACCTTGTCCACCGCCGCCACCGCCTGCCCCAAAGAAATGCCGGGCTGGAGGTTGAAGGAGATGGTGACCGAAGGCAGCTGGCCGAGATGGTTCACGAGGAGGGGCCCCACCCCCGGCGTCATCGTGACCACGGCGTTCAAGGGGACAAGGCCGCCGGAGGAGGAACGGATGTAGAGCCGGGAGAGGGCCTCCGGGTCGGTCTGGTATCGGGGTTCCACCTCCATGATGACTTTGTAGGTGTTGTTCGGGGTGAAGATGGTGGAGATCTGCCGCGAACCGTAGGCGCTGAAAAGGGCGTCCTCGATCTGCTGCGCGGAGATACCCATCGACTTCGCCTTGTCCCGTTCGATCTTCACGTTGACCTGCGGGTTCTTGATCTGCAGGTCGCTCGTCACGTCCTGGAGTCCCGCGATCTCCCTCATCCGGGCTTCGAGCACCGGCGCCATGCGGTAGAGGTCCTCCGTGTCCGGGCTTTGCAGCGTCAGCTGGTACTGGCTCTTCGTCAGCTGCCCGCCGATCCGGATCGGGGGAAGATTCTGCAGGAACGCCCGGATGCCGGGGATCTTCGAGATCTTCGGGCGCAGGGCCTGGATGATCTCGTCCGAGCTCAGATCGCGCTCCTCGTGGGGTTTGAGCCGGATGAAGATTCGTCCCGAGTTGCCGGCCACGTTCGGCCCGCTCGGGCCGATGCTCGACATGAAGGACTCCACGTTCGGGTCGGCGGCGACGACGGCGGCAAGCGCCTGCTGGTGCTCCTTCATCGAATCGAAGGAGATCCCCTGGGCCGCCTCGGTGAAGCCGAAGATCATCCCGGTGTCCTCGGCCGGGAGGAACCCCTTGGGGATGACGACGAACAGGTACGCCGTCACGAAGAGCAAAAGGGCGGAAAACACGATCGTGGCGCGACGGTATCGCAATACCCATCGGAGGCTCCGGTCGTAGAGGGAGAGCATGCCGTGGAAGAAGCGCTCCGAGGCCTGGTAGACGCGGCCGTGCTTCTCCTCCCCCGGCGGGCGCAGGAAGCGGCTGCAGAGCATGGGGGTCAGGGTCAACGATACGAAGCCGGAGACCAGGACCGCCGCGCCGATCGTGACGGCGAACTCGTGGAGCAGCCTTCCTACGACCCCCCCCATGAAGAGCACAGGGATGAAGACGGCCACAAGCGACAGGGTCATCGACAGGATGGTGAAGCCGATCTCCTTGGATCCCCGGAAGGCCGCCGTCTTCACGTCCTCCCCCCGCTCCATGTGCCGGACGATGTTCTCCAGCATCACGATGGCGTCGTCCACCACGAAACCCACCGAAAGGGTCAGGGCCATGAGAGACAGGTTGTCCAGGCTGTAGCCCAGGAGATACATGACGGCGAAGGTCCCCACGATCGACATCGGCAACGCGAGGCTCGGGATCAACGTTGCCGAAAGGTTGCGCAGGAAGAGGAAGATCACGAGAACGACGAGGCAGATCGCCAGGAACAGGGTGAACTGCACGTCGTTCACCGAGTCGCGGATCGAAACGGACCGGTCGTAGAGGATGGCGAGTTCGATCGAGGCCGGCATCTGGACCCGGAACGTCGGAAGGAGCCGCCGGATCGAATCCACCACCTCCACCGTGTTGGTGCCCGGCTGCCGCTGGATGGCAAGGACGATGGCGCGGGTGGTCTTGTACCAGCTTGCCACCTTGTCGTTTTCCACGCTGTTCACGACGGTTCCGATGTCCTGAAGGCGCACGGGAGATCCGTTGCGGTATGCGACCACCAGCGGACGGTAGGCCTCCGCCTCCATGAGCTGCCCGCGCGTCTCCACCGTGAACGCCTGGTGGGGCCCGGAGAGGGTCCCCGTGGGGAGATTCACGTTCCCCTGGGCGATCGCGTCGGCCACCTCGTCGATCCCGATCCCGCGCGCGGCCATGCTGTCGGGGTCGAGGCGCACGCGGACGGCGTACTTCTGGGTGCCGAACACGAGGACCTGGGCGATTCCGCTGATCATGGAAATCCGCTGCGCGATGAACGTCTGCGCGTATTCGTCCACCGTCGAAAGGGGAAGGGTCGGGGAGTACAGGGCGAAGTACAGAATCGGCTGGTCCGCGGGATTGACCTTCTGGTAGGAGGGAGGAGAGGGCATGTCCCGCGGCAGCTGGGAGGCCGCCTTGGCGATGGCCGCCTGCACGTCCTGGGCGGCGGCGTCGATGTTGCGGCTCAAGGAGAACGTGAGCGTGATCTGGGTAAGCCCGATCCCGCTGCTCGAGGTCATGGAATCGACGCCGGCGATCGTGGAGAACTGCTTCTCCAGAGGGGTGGCCACGGAGGAGGCCATCGTTTCCGGGCTGGCCCCGGGCAGATTCGCGGTGACCAGGATGGACGGGAAGTCGACGTTGGGCAGGTCGCTCACCGGAAGCTGCCGGTACCCCATGACGCCGAACAGAAGGATGGCGAGCATCACCAGGGTCGTCATGACGGGTCGGCGGATGAACTGTTCGGAGATGCTCAAGAGGCCTTCTCCCTGCCCGCCTCCGGGCTCTTCACATCCACCTTGGAACCCGGAACCAGGCTGAGCTGGCCGTCGGTAACCACCTGCTCTCCGGGCTGGACGCCTTTTTCGATGACCGTATCCCCGCCCAGGGACGGGCCGGCCGTGACGGGACGCATCTCCGCGGTGAGGTCCGGCTTGATGACGAAAACGTACCGGCCTTCCTGACCCGTCTGGATCGCCTGGGAGGGAACGAGGACCGCGTCGCGCCGGACGGTGAGGGTGAGCGACACGTTTACGAAATGACCGGGCCAGAGCCGCCTGTCCGCGTTGGCGAATTTCCCCTTCAGCTGGATCGTCCCCGTGGTCTTGTCGACCTCGTTGCTGATGAAATCGAGGCGCCCCCCGATGGGATCGCTCTCTCCCCCGGGGAGAACCGCCTCGACGGCCAGATTTCCTTCAGCCTGGTGTCGCCGGATTTCCGCGAGGCGTTGCTCGGGCACGGAAAACGTGACGTAGATGGGGGTGATCTGGTTGATGACCAGAAGCTTCGTGTCGTTTTCCTTGACGATGTTTCCCCGGTTCACGGAGAGATCGCCCGTCCGGCCGTCGATGGGCGACCGGAGGTAGCAGTATCCGAGTTTCACGCGGCTTTGCTCCACCTGGGCGGCGTCCGCCTGCACCGTGGCTTCCAGCGCCCCCAGATTGGCGATCACCTGGTCGTACTGCTGCCTGGGAATCAGGTCCTTCTCGATCAGCAGAGCGTACCGCTTCACTTCCTTCTCGGCGTTGTCCTTGAGCGCAACGTCCTTTGCCAGTGTCGCCTCCGCCACCTGCAGCGCCACCTGGAAGGGAACGGGATCGATCTCGAAGAGAAGGTCCCCCCGTTTCACGTCCTGGCCCTCCCGGAAGGCCACCTTGGTGATCTGTCCGGCCACCAGGGTCTTGATCGTGACGGTGGAGAACGCCTCCACCGTTCCGATGGCGCGGACCTGGACCGGGAAGTCCTTTTTGGATGCCGTGCCTACGGTTACGGGGACACTCTTTGGTTGCGCTCCCGTCATCCTGGAGTTTGTCTCCTGGGAGCAGCCGGAAAGAAGCAGGGGACCGGCGACCAGAGCGCACAGGAGCGTCGCGAGGGAAGGACGGACAATGGTTGGTCCCGGTCGAACGGGACGGTATAAAGGGCTCATCGGTTACCTCTTGAGACGCTTGATGCAACCTGTTTGGTTCGCCGGACCTTCCCGGCTTCCCCGGGCTATCTCCCCACCGCCCTGAGGAGCGTCGCCGCAGAGATGCTGGAATCGTAGAGCGCCTGAATGACGGCGGTCTCGGCCTGGGTCATCTGCACCTGCGCGTCGATCATCTCGATGATGTCTCCCGCACCCACTTTGTACCGTTCCCTCGCGAGGCGCAGGTTCTCCCCGGACGCCTCCTGCTCCTTCCGGCGGGCTTCAAAGCGCTCGGAGGCCTCCCGGACGGAGAGGGCCGCCTGCTCCACCTGAAGCCGGACCAGCCGCCGGAGGTCCGTTGCGGCGTATCTCGTCGAATCGAGGGAGGCCTGCGCCTCCTTGACCTCCTCCCGCGTGAGGAATCCCGAGAAGAGGGGGAACTGGAGCAATACGGAGATGTTGTAGTTCTCCTCCAGGGGGAGATCCTCCGCGGCGTACCCGTACCCGCCGGTCCCCGTGAGGACGGGAAAATAGTTGGCGCGGGCCGCGCGAAGCCCGAATTCCGCCGCCCGCTCCCTCTCCCGGATCGCACGCAGTTCCGGGCGGTCTGCCTCCGCCTCGGCGATCCACGAGTCGAGATCCCCCGGAACCGTAACCGTGGCGAGGGTATCCGCGAGGCGGAAATCCTTCGGTTCGTCGATTCCCATCCGGTTCAGGAGGGTGATCCGCGCCACCTGAAGGTCGTTCAGGGCGGCGGTCATTTCGGCGCGGGCCTGGTAGAGGTTCGCTTCCGTGCGGGCGACGTCGATCCGGGCCCGGACCCCCGCCTCGTAGAAGGCCTGCGCCTGGGATAGGAGCGACTCGCGCTGCGTAAGCGTCTCGCGGCGGACGTCGACGATCCTCTGGGCACGGAGAACTCCGAAATAGGCGATTTTCGCCGCGAAGGCGACATCGTGCCGGGTCGATTTTCCGCTTTCCGCGGCGGCGGAGACGAGCGACCCGGCACGGTTTGCGCCGGCCCGGGTGCGGCCGAAGTCCGAGAGGATCTGGGAAACGGCGCCTTCGACAAACAGGGAGGAGCCGGTTGCGTTTTGATTGGTCGTGGAGGAAAACGCCCGGGACCGGGTATATCCGGTGGAAAGGCTGATCGACGGATAATA
>DATEXR010000134.1 GCA_035256765.1 Candidatus Deferrimicrobiaceae bacterium
CCGGGTGCGCCACCAACCCCGACGGAACGAAGGAATACAAGAGGACCGCGATCGGGGCGCTTGCGGGCGGTGCGGTCGGCGCGGGAGCCGGCGCGCTCATCGGGGGGAAACGGGCCGGTCGCGGGGCACTGATCGGTGGCGTGACCGGGGCGCTGGTGGGGGGAGTGATCGGCAATTACATGGACCGCCAGGCGGCGGAGTTGAAACGGCGCCTACCGGATGCGGCGGTAGAGAGGGAGGGGGACAAGCTGTACGTCGCCCTCCCTTCGGGAATCCTCTTCGACGTGGACAAGGACCAGGTCCGGCCCGAAGCCAAACAGCCGCTGGCGACGGCCGCGGACGTGCTGGTCAAATACCCGGATACCTATGTGACGGTGGAAGGGCACACCGACTCCACCGGCTCCCACGAGTACAACCAGTCCCTTTCCGAGCGCCGCGCGATGCGGGTGCGGGACGTTCTCGTGGGAACCGGCGTGCCTCCGGCCCGGCTGAGCGTCCGGGGGTACGGGGAGACCGACCCGATCGCCGACAACGCGACCGCGGAGGGCCGGCAGCTGAACCGGCGGGTCCAGATGGAGATCCGGCCGAACGAGAAGTTGCAGGCGCAGCAGGGGCAGGGAGGATAGCCGATCCCCCCTGTGCCCGTTTCACCACGAAGGGGGTTCCGGGGGGAATCCCGCATTCCGTTCGGTAAACCAATCAGGGGGCAACTCCCGTGAACCGTGATTCCCTCACCTTCCGTTCGATCAACGCCATCCGCTTTCTCTCCGTCGACGCGGTGCAGAAGGCGAAGTCCGGCCATCCCGGAACTCCCATGGCGCTTGCCCCGCTGTCGTACCTTCTTTGGACGAAACACCTCCGGTACAACCCGAGGAACCCCGACTGGCCCGGCAGAGACCGGTTCATCCTCTCCTGCGGGCATGCGTCGATGCTCCTGTACTCCCTCTTGTACCTCACCGGGTTCGACCTTTCCCTCGAGGAGATCAAGGCGTTCCGGCAGTGGGGGAGCAAGACCCCGGGACACCCCGAGGCCGGGCACACGCCGGGGGTGGAGGTGACCACCGGCCCGCTGGGGCAGGGGATTTCGAACGCCGTAGGGATGGCGATGGCGTCGCGGCTGCTGGCGCACCGGTTCAACCGCCCCGGGCACGAGATCGTCTCCCACCGGATCGTGGCGCTTTGCTCCGACGGGGATCTCATGGAGGGAGTCGCCTCCGAGGCCGCGTCCCTGGCCGGCTTCCACCGCCTTGGCAACCTCGTCGCCTTCTACGACGACAACCGGATCACGATCGAGGGATCGACCGATCTGGCATTCCGCGAGGATGTCGGCGGACGGTTCCGGGCCTACGGGTGGAACGTCCTCACGGCCTCCGATGGGAACACCGACCTCGACGGGATGACCCGGGCGATCGAAGCGGCTTTTTCGGAGCGGGCGAGACCGACGCTCGTGATCGTCCGGACGAACATCGCCTATGGCAGCCCGAACAAGCAGGACACCGCGGAGGCCCACGGCTCCCCCCTCGGGGAGAAGGAGGTGGCGCTCACGAAGGAGGCGCTCGGCTGGCCGAAGGAACCGGACTTTTACGTGCCCGACGACGTCCTGGCGCACTACCGGGAGGCGGTTCCCCGCGGGGAGGCGATGGAGCGGGAGTGGCGCCTGAAGATGGCGGCGTACATGGGCGCCTACCCGGACCTGGCCATGGAATGGGAGAGGGTCATGTGGGGGGATCTCCCCGAAGGGTGGGAGAAGGACCTGCCCTCCTTTCCCGCGGAGACCGCCCCGATGGCGACGCGGAAGGCCTCGGGGAAGGTGATCAACGCGATTGCGAAACGGGTCCCCGAACTGGCGGGGGGTTCGGCCGACCTGGCCCCTTCCACGGAGACGCTGATCGAGGGGGGCGGGGAGTTTCTCCCGGACGCGCCGCCGGGGGGGAGGAACTTCCACTTCGGCGTGCGCGAGCACGGGATGGGGGCGATCCTCACCGGGATGGCGCGCCACGGGGGGGTCATCCCGTACGGCGCCACGTTCCTGATCTTCTCCGACTACATGCGGGCCTCCATTCGGCTGGCGGCGCTCACGGGGGTCAGGGCCATCTACGTCTTCACCCACGATTCCGTGGGGCTTGGCGAGGACGGGCCGACCCACCAGCCGATCGAGCATCTGCCGGCGCTGCGGGCGATCCCGAACCTGTACGTCATCCGGCCCGCCGACGCCAACGAGACGGCCGCGGCGTGGAAGATGGCGATGGAGCGGACCGCGGGTCCCACGGCGATCGCGCTCACCCGGCAGAACGTCCCGGTCCTTCCCCCGGAGGACGTCTACCGGGAAGGAAACGTCTTCCGGGGCGCGTACATCCTCCAAGAAGGGGGGAACGGGAATCCCGCGGTGATCCTTCTTGCCTCCGGCTCGGAGGTGTGCGTCGCCCTCGAGGCCGCGAAACTCCTGGAGGCGGAAGGGATATCCGCGCGGGTGGTCAGTTTCCCGTGCCGGGAACGGTTCGAGGAGCAGGACGACGCGTACCGCCGTTCCGTCCTTCCGCCTTCCGTGCGCGCGAGGGTTTCGGTGGAAGCGGCGGCGACGTTCGGTTGGGAGCGATACGTGGGGGATGGCGGGGCCTCCGTGGGAATCGACCGCTTCGGCGCCTCGGCGCCGGCCGCGCGCATCTTCCGGGAGCTGGGGATTACTCCCGAGAACGTCGCAGCCCGCGCGAAGGCTTTGCTCGGGAAAACGTAGACGGGCTGAGCGGCTGGGCGGGGACACTCCTCAACGCTCGGGGGGACACTCCTCAACATACTACTCGAAATAGGAATGTCCCCGGAATGTCCCCGGAATGTTCCCGGTGACTGGTGGCACGCGACGTTTCGCGGCTGCCGGAGAGCGCAGCAAGCCGAAGGAGTGGGGGCGCAGTGAGGCCGGGAGACCGGAGCGCAGCCGTGCAGGTTCACCGCACGGCGAGCCACGAACGGAGCCCCCCTCCGAGGCTGCGGAGCGATAGCCCCCCGCGAGCCCCTGGGACCGGGAGAGGAAATGACTCGGGGCCTCGGCTCGATACGAGGCCGTAACTACGATACGCTGCACTAAGGAACCGGTATCGATTTTTTCCGGGAAAGGAGCTTGCATGGGGACGAATCCTCTCGTGGAACTGGGAAAGCTCGGCCAGAGCCCGTGGCTGGACTTCATCGAGCGCGGGCTGGTCTCGTCCGGGGGGCTGTTGCGTCTGGTTTCCGGGGACGGGATCACGGGGGTCACCTCCAACCCGACGATCTTCGAGAAGGCGATCTCGGGGGGGCGGGAATACGACAAGCAGATCCAGGCCCTGGCGGACCGGAAGGCCGGCGTGATGGAGGCGTACAAGGAGATCGTGACGGAGGATATCCGGAACGCCGCCGACGTGCTGCGGCCCGTCTACGACGCCTCGTCCTGCTCGGACGGCTTCGTCTCCCTCGAGGTCGACCCGGACCTGGCGTACGACCCGGACCGGACGATCGCGAGAGCGGAGGAGTTGTTCCGCGCCGTCTCTCGACCGAACGTTCTCATCAAGATCCCCGGGACCCATGAAGGGCTGCCCGCGATCGAGGAAACGGTAGCGCGGGGGATCCCGGTCAACGTGACGCTCATCTTTTCCGTGAAGCGGTACGAAGAGGTGGCGCAAGCCTACATCCGCGGGGTGGAGCGGCTTGTCGCCCAGGGGAAAAACCCGGGCCGGGTCGCGTCGGTGGCCTCCTTCTTCGTCTCCCGGGTGGACACGGCGGTGGACCGGCTGCTCGATGAGGTGATCCCCCGGTGGCCGGGATCGCCCAAGGCCGAGACGGCGATCTCCCTGAAAGGGCGGGTGGCGGTCGCCAACGCGCGTCTGGCGTACGCGAGGTTCGGGGAGATCTTTTCCGTCCCGCGGTGGAAAGAGCTCACGGCGAAGGGGGCGAAGGCGCAGCGACCGCTGTGGGCGAGCACGGGGACGAAGAACCCGAAGTACTCGGACGTGCTCTACGTCGAGGAACTGATCGGACCCCACACCGTCAACACGATGCCCCTCGCGACGATCGACGCCTTTCGCGACCACGGAAAGGTCGCCGACACCCTGACGGGAAGGGAAAAAGAGGCGAGGGAGGTTCTGGACGATCTCGGTCTTTTGGACATCGGGATCGAGGAGGTGTGCGAGAGGCTGGTCCGGGACGGCGTCCAGAGCTTCACGGACTCCTACCAAAAGCTGCTGGAGGCGATCGAGCGGAAGCTCGGCGGGGCGGAGGTCGCCTGAGTGCGACCTTCCATGAACACGGCGTGGGCGGGGACACTCCTCTCCCGCATCCCGGAGATGAATCAGGAATGTCCCCGGCGAGCGGAACCGGCGGCGAGCGGGCGCCGAAATAGCGCGGCAAGCCGAAGGAGTGGGGGCGCAGTGAGGCCGGCCTCCCGGGGTCCGTTGCCGAAGAGGCCGTGCACCGAGAGGGTCGATGCGCCGCTTCCGGCGAGGCGCCCGACCGAAGCGTACCCGCTGCGGTACGGTGAGGGAGGGCAACAAAGCCGGAGCGGATGCAGCGGCCCT
>DATEXR010000135.1 GCA_035256765.1 Candidatus Deferrimicrobiaceae bacterium
AGCATCTGGGGGAGGACCCTCCTGATCGCCGTCCTGACGGCGGCGTCCATCGTTCTTGTCCTGCCGAGCCTGACGGACAACCTGCCTGCTGCCTGGAGGGAGAAGAGCCCGAAGATCCACCTGGGGCTCGACCTCCAGGGAGGGGTCTTCCTGCGCCTTTCCGTCGAGATCGACAAGGCGATCGAGAACACCACCATGCGCTACGCCGACGACGCCCGCGCGATCCTGCGGGAGAAGGGGATTCCCGTGCTCGCCATGGCGAAGGACGGGATCGACGGCTTCTCGCTCACCCTTCCTCCCGGGGATTTCGCGGACCGCGCCATGAAGGTGCTGCAGGAGTCGGTGGGCACGATCGACTACACGCTGGGGTCGGTGACCTCGTCGGGGTCGGTCGTCAAGGCGAGAATGACGCCCGGCGAGGTCAAGGCGATCCGCGCGAACTCCGTGACCCAGGGGGTGGAGACCATCCGGAACCGGATCGACCAGTTCGGGGTGCGCGAGCCGCAGATCGTCGCGGAGGGGGAGGACCGCATCGTCGTCCAGCTCCCCGGAGTCAAGGACCAGCAGCGCGCCATCGATCTGGTCGGCAAGACCGCCCTCCTCGAGTTCAAGCTCGTGGACGAGGGGGCGAGCGTGGAGGAGGCGCTCAAGGGGAACCTCCCCGAGGAAGACCAGCTCCTCTACATGAAGAACGTCGACTCCCAGACCGGCCGCCTCTCCAGGACCCCGATCCTCGTCCGGAAGCGGGCGGTCCTCACGGGGGACACCATCAAGACCGCCCGGGTCAACTTCCAGTCCCAGGCGGGGGGGGCCTACGTCTCCCTCTCCTTCGACAACCGGGGCGCCCAGATCTTCGACCGGGTGACCGCCGAGAACGTCAAGCGCCGTCTGGCGATCGTGCTGGACGACACCGTCTACTCGGCGCCCGTGATCCAGGAGCGGATCTCGGGCGGGGAGGCGCAGATCACCGGCTCCTTCACCCCGGAGGAGGCCTCCGACCTCGCCATCGTCCTGCGGGCCGGATCGCTTCCCGCGCCGGTGAGGATCATCCAGAACGTGTCCGTGGGACCCTCCCTCGGGCGCGACTCCATCCAGAAGGGGATCCGGGCGGGCGTCATCGGGGCGTTCCTCGTCATCGGGTTCATGCTGGTCTACTACCGGTTCGCGGGTCTTGTGGCGGACCTCGCCCTGGTCTTCAACATCCTGTTCCTCCTCGCCGGGATGGCCCTGCTGGAGGCGACGCTCACGCTCCCCGGGATCGCGGGGATCATCCTCGCCATCGGGATGGCGGTCGATTCCAACGTCCTCATCTTCGAACGGATCCGGGAGGAGCTTCGGTCGAAAAAGACGGTCCGGGCCTCGATCGACGCGGGCTACGACAAGGCCTTCTGGACCGTCGTGGACTCCCATGTGACCACGTTGATCACGGCGATGATCCTGTTTCAGTTCGGGACCGGCCCGATCAAGGGGTTCGCCGTGACGCTCTCGATGGGTGTGGCCATCAACCTCTTCACGGCGCTCGTCTGCACCAAGGTCGTGTTCGACTACCTCAACGCAAAGCGGCCGATGCAGGCCTTGAGCATCTGACCACCCCGCCGCGGGACGGGGAGAATAGACCCACAGGGGACAACGACGACGATGCTGGAACTCATCAAGAACACCAACATCGATTTCATGGGGCTCAAGAAGTACGCGTTTGCCTTCTCCGGTCTGGTCGTGCTGTTCGGCCTGTTCGCCGTCTTTCAGATCTTCACCGGCCGGGCGAACCTGGGGATCGACCTCGCGGGAGGCACCTCCCTCCAGGTGCGGTTCGAGCAGCCGGTGGCGATCGACCAGGTCCGGAAGGCCCTCGCGGCCGGAGGGTTCCCCGAGGCGAGCCTCCAGTCGGTCCCCGACGAGAACATCATCCTCATCAAGGTGAGCGCGCGGGGGAAGGAGGAGAAGATGGTCGGGGAAAAGGTCGTCGGCCTTCTCCGGCAGGGCTTCCCCTCCAACCCGCAGACCGTGGAAAGCGTTTCGGAAATCGGTCCCGCCATCGGGAAGAAGCTGCGGACGGACGCGCTGTTCGCCCTGATCGTCTCCGCCGCGGCGATCATCCTCTACCTTGCCTGGCGTTTCGAATTCAAGTTCGGTGTGGCGGCTGCGCTGGCGACGTTCCACGACATCATCATGCTCGTGGGGATCTTCTACCTGCTCGGCCGGGAAATGGACCTCCTCTTCATCACCGCTCTCCTCACCATCGGGGGGTATTCGCTCACCGATACAGTCGTGGTCTTCGACCGGATCCGGGAGAACATCCGCCTTCGCAAGAAAAACACCTTTTCGGAGACGATCAACCTCAGCGTGAACGAAGTGCTGAGCCGCACCGTGATCACCTCCCTCACCACGTTCGTGGCATGTGTCGCGCTTCTCCTGTTCGGCGGCGTCGTCCTGAAGGACTTCTCCCTGGCCTTGGCGATCGGGATCATCATCGGGACCTACTCCTCCATCTTCGTGGCCAGTCCGATCGTTGCGATATGGCGGGGCGAAAAGATGATCCAGGTGAAAAGGTAACGTGAGGGGTTGACGGGGGAATCCGGACGAGGATGGCTGCTCCGCGCCCCGGATGAATCGCTCGTCCGGGATGTCCGGGAAAGGACCGGCCTTTCCGAAACGGCTTCCCGGATCCTGGTGAACCGCGGGATCGTTTCCCCCGGGGAGGCGGACCGGTTTCTCGACGGCACGATCCGGGACCTCTCCTCTCCCTTCCCCATGAAGGACCTCGAGAAGGCTTCCCGCCGCCTTGTGGACGCCGCGCGGCGGAAGGAGCCGATCCTGGTGTACGCCGATTACGACGCGGACGGCGCAACGGGCGCGGCCTGCCTGTATCTCTTCCTCTCCGAGGTCTTTCCCGGGACGGACGTCACGATCCACCAGAACCACCGCATCGCGGACGGATACGGCCTGAAAAGGAACCACCTCGAGGCGGCCGCCGCGGCCGGGGTGAAGGTCGTCGTCACCGTGGATTGCGGGATTACCGACGGGGAGGCGATCCGGTACGCCACGGAAGCGGGGATGGACGTCATCGTGACGGACCACCACGTCCCCGGGGATCTCCTTCCTCCCGCGCTGGCGATCCTGAACCCGAAGCAGAAGGGGTGCCCGTACCCGGAGAAGGAGATCGCGGGAGTGGGCGTGGTCTTCCTCCTGTTGTGCGGGATGAGACGTCTGCTTCGGGAAGAAAGCGCGTTTCCCGGGGGGGACGAACCCGGCCTGCGGAAGTATCTCGACCTCGTGGCGCTCGGCACCGTCGCGGACATGGTCCCCTTGCGGGGCGACAACCGCCTGTTCGTGAAGGCCGGTCTCGAACAGATCCGGCAGAGCCCGAGACCCGGGATACGCGCCCTCCTGTCCGTTTCCGGGATCGCGCAGGAGAACGTGGACGAGATCGACCTGGGATTCCGGATCGGGCCTCGCCTCAACGCGGCGGGGCGGGTAGGCGACTCCAAGCGGAGTTCGGGTCTGCTCGTGACGGACAGTGTCGACCGGGCTTTGCGCATCGCCGCCGAGCTCCACGCGGACAACGTCCGGAGGCAGCGCGAGGAGGAGCGGACATTGCGGGAGGCGACGGCCGCGCTGGAATCGGGACCTCCCCTCTCCTCCCTCTCCGCGATCGTCCTTGCCGATCCCGGTTGGCATCTGGGCATCCTGGGGATCGTCGCGTCCAAGATTGCGGAACGGCATCACCGCCCCGCGGTCCTCCTCCGGATCGAAGGAGGCGAGGCGACGGGGTCCCTCCGCAGTGCGAACGGCTTCCCGCTGATCGACGCGCTCTCCGGGATGTCGCACCTTCTGACCCGGTACGGGGGCCACATGCAGGCGGCCGGCATCTCCCTGCCGGCCGGGAACCTTCCCGCCTTCCGGGAGGGGCTCAACCGCGCCGCCGGGGAGTTCTTCTCGGGGCGCGACCGGGTTCCCCGACTCGAAATCGACGCGAGGGTCCGTTTCGGGGAGATCTCCCGAAGCCTGATGGAGGAGCTGGACCGGATGCGTCCGTTCGGGATGGGGAACGAGGAACCGGTGCTGCTCGCCAGCAACGTGCGCGTGGAGAGGGTTTCCCTGTTCGGCGGGGAGGGGCGCCATCTGAAAGCCGACCTGTCCGGGGACGCCCGGCGCTTCGAGGCGGTGGCGTTTTTCCGGTCGGAGTTGCCCTCGGGACCGGGCGGCTCCCTGGACATCCTGTTCACCCCCCAGTGGAACTATTTCCGGGGGGACCGCTCGATCCGGCTGCGTCTGATCGATGCGCGCCCCTCCGGACCCTCCGGCATTTCCGCGACGCCGGGGCCGTGAACGGCGGGCGGGAGGGCACCCTTGCTCGGATGGGCGAAGATTCGGGAGAGGATCCACGAGGCGATTTCCGCGGATGCCGACGAGAGAAGCCTTGCGGCGGGGTTCGCGGTGGGCGTCTTCTTCAGCTTCACCCCGCTCCTGTCCCTCCACATGGTCCTTGCGCTGATCGTGGCGGTCGTCTTCCGCTTCAACAAGGTGACCACCATCGCGGGAGCCTGGGTGAACAATCCCTACACGATGCCCTTCGTCTTCTACGGCTGTTTCCGCTTCGGCGAGTGGATCCTGGGGGTGCGGATCCCCCCGCCGTCGTTCGAAAGCTACACGCTCCAAAGCCTCCTGATGGCGGCCGTGCCCTATGCCGCCCCCCTGTTTCTGGGAACGACGGTCGTGGGGCTCGCCGCCGCCGCGCTGGGCTATGTGGTTGTCTACCGCATCGCGGTCAGGGTAAAATCTGCGCGTCGGAAAGGGATGCATTGAAGGAGGGTTCTCCTTGAAGGCGTATTCGGTAAGTTTCGGAGGGATTCCTGACAAGTACTCCTCGTGGAAGAGTTCGTCGTTCGTCGTGATCCCGTTCCCGATCGACCTGACCACGACCTACGTGACGGGGACGCGCAACGGCCCCAAGGCGATCATCGAGGCGTCGGGGCACATGGAACTGTTCGACGAGGAGAACAAGATCGAGCCCTACCGGGCGGGAATCTTCGTCTCCCCGGAGATCCCGCTGCTGACCACGGGATCCCTGGCCATCCTGAAGGAACTGGAGAAGAGGATGAACGCGGTGATCCGGGCCGGGAAGTTCCCCATCCTCCTGGGAGGGGAACACTCGGGAACGTGCGGGGCGGTCATCCCCCTGAAGAGAAAGTACGAGGATCTCACCGTTCTTCAGTTCGACGCGCACGCGGACCTGCGGGACACCTACCTCGGAACGCCGTGGAACCATGCCTGCGTGGGGCGCCGCATCGTGGACTCCGGCGCGAAGCTCGTGCAGGTCGGGGTGCGCAGCATCTCGGAGGAGGAGGACCGGTTCCTGCGCAAGGCGGAAAACGTCAAGACGTTCTACGCCTCGGAGGTGAGGGACAATCTCGCCGATGTGACGCGGGGGGTCGTGAGCAGCCTCTCCGGCAACGTCTACATATCGATCGACCTCGACGTGTTCGATCCGGGCATCATGCCCGCCGTGGGCACGCCGGAACCCGGCGGGCTGGACTGGTTCGAGGTGATCGACATCCTGCGGGACGTGATGCGTTCCGGCTGCAACATCGTGGGATTCGACGTCATGGAGCTTTCCCCTCTCCCCGGAATCGTCGCGCCCGATTTCCTCGCGGCGAGGCTGTGCTACCGGATGATGGGGTGGATTCTCGCCATGCGGGAAGAGAAGTAAGGGGGGGAATCCCCCGTCACGGGAGACGTCGCCCATGTTCGTGCCATCGAAGGTGTTTTTCACCAAGGGAGTCGGACGGCACAGGGAACAGCTGACGTCGTTCGAGCTTGCCCTCCGCGACGCGGGTATCGAGAAGTACAACCTCGTCCAGGTGTCCAGCATCCTTCCCCCCAAGTGCAGGATCATCAACAAGGAAGGGGGCCTGAAATCCCTGACGCCGGGCGAGATCGTCTTCGTGGTCATGAGCCGGTGCCAGAGCGACGAACCCCGGAGGCTCATCGCGGCTTCCGTGGGGTGCGCGCTCCCGTCCGACCGTTCCGTATACGGCTACCTGAGCGAGCATCACGCGTTCGGGCAGTCGGAAAAGGTGGCGGGCGACTACGCCGAGGATCTGGCGGCCGCCATGCTCGCCTCCACCCTCGGCATCGAGTTCGACGAGGAGAAAAGCTGGGACGAGAAGAAGGAGGTCTGGAAGATCAGCGGGAAGATCTACCGGTCGTTCAACATCACCCAGTCGGCAATCGTCAAGGACGAGTACGCCACGGTCATCGCCGCGGCGGTTTTCGTGATCTGAGAAGGAGCGGACCCATGAGGGGAGCGAGAATTCTCGGGACAGGACGGGCGTTGCCGCCCCGGGTGGTCACCAACGCGGAACTGACCACCCGGATGGATACGACGGAAGAATGGATCGTGCAGCGCACGGGAATCCGGGAGCGCCGGTTCGTCGACCCGGGGACGGGCACCTCCGACTTGGGCGTGCAGGCTTCCCGCGTGGCCATCGAGCGCGCGGGGCTCACCCCCAAGGACATCCAGTTCCTCGTCTTCGCCACCCTCTCGCCCGACATGTTCTTCCCGGGCTGCGGCGTTCTCGTACAGGAGAAGATGGGGATGGACACGATCGGGGCGCTCGACGTCCGGACCCAGTGCACCGGCTTTCTCTACGGGCTGTCCGTGGCCGAGGCGTACGTCAAGGCAGGCTTCTACGATTACGTCCTGGTCGTCGGGGCGGAGGTGCAGAGCACCGGCCTGGATTTGAGCACGGCGGGGCGGGACATGTCCGTCCTCTTCGGGGACGGAGGAGGAGCGGTGGTCGTCGGCCCCTCGGAACCCGGGAAGGGGATCCTCTCCTCCCACCTCCACTCGGAGGGGAAGTATGCGCGCGAGCTCATGGTGGAGGCTCCGGCGTCCATCGAACACCCGCGGATCAGCAAGGAGATGATCGATGCCGGGAAGCATCATGGAACCATGAACGGCCGCTACGTGTTCACCCATGCCGTGCGGCGTTTCCCCGAGGTGATCCGCGAGGCGCTCGACGCGAACGGGGTCGCCCTCTTGGACGTTTCGATCGTCATTCCGCACCAGGCCAACCTGCGGATCACCCAGGCCGTGGCGAAAGCCCTCGAGCTATCCCCGGAGAAGGTGTTCTCCAACATCGAGAAATACGGAAATACCACCGCCGCCTCCGTGCCGATCGCCATCGACGAGTGCGTCGAGGAGGGAAGGATCCGGGATGGCGATATCGTCTGCCTTGCGGCGTTCGGGTCGGGGTTCACGTGGGCCTCGACTCTGATCCGCTGGTAAGCGGAGAGAAAACCTGCGGTTCCGGATCAGGGACCTGGCGCCCGGGGACCTCGATGGCGTGATGGCCATCGAAAAGGTGTCCTTTCCTTCCCCGTGGTCCCGCTCTCTTTTCGAGGAGGAGATCGGGCGGGAATTCTCCGACGTCATCGTGGCTGTCGAGGATCCGGAGGAAACGGTGGCCGGCTATGCGATCTGCTGGACCGTCGGGGAGGATTCCCACCTGCTGAACATCGCGGTGCGGCCGGACGCGCGCAGCCGGGGGATCGGCCGCTCCCTTCTCCGGGAGTGCATTCGACGGGGTGCGCATGCCGGAGGACGCAGGATCTACCTCGAGGTTCGGCCGGGCAATGAGCCGGCGCTTTCCCTGTATCGGCAAGAGGGATTTCGGTTCGTAGGCGTGCGGAAAGGGTACTACGTGGACACCCGGGAGGATGCGATCGTGCTCCTGCGGGAGATCGGGGAAGACGATGCCGTTTGACCGTCCGCGGTTCATCCGGGGCAGGATCCTCCGGAACGAGGGACGCGGGGAGATCTTTTACCGCATCGAGGCGGCCATTCCCGAGCCCGTCCGCTTCGTTCCCGGGCAGTTCGCCATGGTCTCCGGGTGGCCGGGAAACGACCCGCTGCTCCCCCGCCCGCTTGCGCTGTTCCGTGCCGGGGGAACGCGCGGGAAGGGGAAGATCGAATTCGTCTACAAGGTCGTGGGCAGGGGAACCGCCCTGTTGTCCGGCCTTCACCCCGGCGATCCCCTGTCCTTCACGCTCCCTCTCGGCCGCGGGTTCGACCTCGGCCAGGAAGGCAGGACATACTGGCTGGTGGGAGGCGGCGTCGGGTTCTCCTCGGTGTTCCCGGCGGCGGCCGTTCTCGGAAGGCGCAGGGCCGGTTTCGAGATGTTTCTCGGCGCGCGGACCCGGGATCATCTCCCGCCGAAGCAGTGGACGCCGGGCGGCAAGGAGCCGGGGAGGATCCACCTGTGCACCGAGGACGGAACCGCCGGGTTCCGTGGCCGTGTCACCGAGGCGGTGCTGGAACGGTTGCGGGGACTCTCCCCGGAATCGGTCTCGCGGATATCGATCCTCGCCTGCGGACCGAGGGAGATGCTCCAGGAGATCGCCGCGGCGGCGGGCGAACGAGGCGTCCCGGCGCAGGTGGCGCTGGAGAACCACATGGCGTGCGGCTTCGGGGTCTGCTGGGGGTGTGTCGTGGAGGTGCGGGAAGGCGAAGGGACGGCCTACCGCAGGGTCTGCCGCGAGGGGCCGGTGTTCGACGCGCGGGAGGTCGTATGGTGACCCCCGATCTCTCGGTGTCCCTCGGAGGGCTGCGCGTGAAGAACCCCGTCCTGAGCGCGTCGGGGACGTTCGGCTACGGGATCGAGTTCGCGCCGTTCTACGACATCTCCCGGCTGGGGGCGGTCGTCATGAAGGGGCTGTCCCTCGCCCCCACCCCGGGGAACCCGCCCGGGCGCATCGTGGAGACCGCGGCGGGGATGCTCAATGCGATCGGCCTGCAGAACATCGGGGTGGAGCGGTTCATCGGCGACGTGGTGCCGCGCCTGGAGGACGCCGGCGCGACGTTCGTCGCGAACATCTACGGCAAGACCGTGGAGGAGTACGAGGCGGTCGCCCGCCGCCTGTCGGAAGTCCTCTCCCTCGGCGCGATCGAGGTGAACGCCTCCTGTCCCAACGTCCGGGAAGGGGGGATGGCGTTCGGGGCGACCCCGGAAGGGATCGCCAGGCTCACCGGACGGGTGCGCCTCTGCACCGCCAAGCCCCTCTGGGTGAAGCTGAGCCCGAACGTGACGGACATCGCGGGGATCGCGAAGGCCGCCGAGGGGAGCGGGGCGGACGCGGTGTCCCTGATCAACACGATCGTCGGCATGGCGGTCGACCACAGGACCCGGCGTCCGGAGCTGTCGAACGTCACGGGGGGGCTTTCCGGCCCCGCGATCAAGCCGGTTGCCCTGCGCATGGTCTGGGAGGCGGCAAAGGCCGTCCGGATTCCGGTGATCGGGATCGGCGGAATCCAGAGCGGGGCGGACGCGCTGGAGTTTTTTCTGGTGGGGGCGTCGGCGGTGCAGGTGGGGACCGCGAACTTCCGCAATCCCCGCGCGTGCATCGACATCCTCGAGGGGATCGAGGCGTTTTTCCGCGAGGAGCGGATCGCCCGCCTCGAGGAGTACCGGGGGGGGCTGAAGGAGGAAAAAACCCCTTGAGGTTTTTTCCCCGCGAGGGATATAATGTTCTCGTTTAGGGGATTTCCGGGAAGTGGGCAGCAGCCCACTTTTTTTTTCGATGGACCCAGGTGAAAATCGACACGGAAAGAATCGTTGCTGCCGCCGAGGCCGTGGCGCAGGACGAGATGGTCGAACTCGTCGACGTTGAGGTCTCGCCGGAGGGTCCCCGCCAGGTGATCCGCGTCTTCATCGACCGGGAAGGCGGGGCGCGGCTGGGCGATTGCCAGTCGTTCAGCCGGAAGCTCGGGGCGATCCTCGATGTCGAGGACCCGGTCGGGGGCCCCTACACCCTCGAGGTTTCCACTCCGGGGGTGAACCGCAGACTCAAGCAGCCGAAGCACTTCGCGGCATGCCGGGGGAGGCGGGTGCGGGTCTCCCTGTCGGCTCCCCTCGAGGGGAGCCGGAACTTCCGGGGGATCCTGCTCGGAAGCGACGAGGAGGGAATCGATCTGGACCGGGACGGCAGGACGTTTCGTCTGCCGTACCGGCTGATGCGCAAGGCGAACCTGGACGTCACCCAGGAAGAACTATTCGGGAAGGGAACGAGAAGACGATGATTCTGGATATCGGCCAGATTATCAATCAGCTGGGGAAAGAAAAGGGGATCGACCGGAGCGTGATCATCGGTGCGATCAAGGATGCGCTCGAGAGCGCGGCGAAGAAGAAGTACGGGATGAACAAACGCCTCGAGGCCATATTCGACGAGGAAACGGGGGGGTTCGAGGTCCTCGAGTTCAGGACCGTCGTGGAGGAGGTCAAGGACAAGGAGCTGGAGATCGCGCTCGCGGAAGCCAGGGAGCTGGACCCCGAGGCGCTTCTGAACGACAGCGTCGGGTTCCGGATGAGCACCCGGGATCTGGGCCGGATCGCGGCCCAGACCGCGCGCCAGATCATCATGCAGAAGGTCAAGGATGCCGAGCGGGAAGTCATCTACAATGAGTTCATCACCCGCAAAGGGGAGATCCTGAACGGCATCGTCCAACGGTACGAGCGCGACACCATCATCGTCGACCTCGGCAGGACGGAGGCAGGGATGCCCCCCTCGGAGCAGATCCCGAGGGAGCGATACCGGCAGGGCGACCGGATCCGGGCCTATATCAAGGACGTGACCAAGACGACGCGGGGCCCGGAGATCCTCTTGTCCCGTTCCGACCCGCGTATGATCCTGAAACTCTTCGAGCAGGAGGTCCCGGAGGTCTACGAGGGCGTCGTTTCCATCCTGAGCGTGGCGAGGGAGCCGGGATTCCGCACCAAGATCGCCGTGAAGTCGAAGGAAAGGGATGTGGACCCCGTGGGCGCCTGCGTCGGGATGAAGGGGTCCCGGGTCCAGAGCGTCGTGCAGGAGCTTCGGGGCGAGAGGATCGACATCATTGCCTGGGACGAGGATCCCGCCAAGTTCGTGTGCAACGCCTTGCAGCCCGCGGAGATCATACGGGTCCTCGTGAACGAGTCCGACAAGTCGATGGAGGTCATCGTTCCCGAGGAGCAGCTCCTCCTGGCCATCGGGAAACGGGGACAGAACGTGAAACTGGCCTCCAAGCTGGTGGGGTGGCAGATCGAGGTCCGGGCGGAAGGCCATGTCGAGGACGCGCTGAAACGGGCCGAGGGCCTGTTCGCGCCGAAGAAGACCGAGGAGGAGGCTCCGAAGGAGGAGGGGGCCGGGGCGGAGCCGCCCGCGGCGGAGGCCGGGCCGGAAGCGGCGGACGCGAAGGAGGAAGCTCCCGTTGGCGCGGGGCCGGAACAGGAATCGGCCCCGGTCGAAGAGGGAGCCGGAGACGCGCCTCCGGCGGAGGGGACCCCTGAGGAGAAGCCGGGGGATGGCTCCGGGGCGTAAGCGGTCCCTCCCCCGGCGGACCTGCGTGCAGTGCGGTGCGAAGGGGGACAAGGACCGGTTTCTCCGGATCGCGGGGCGTCCCGGGGAAGGCTGGGAGCCGGACCCCCGGGGCGGAAAGGCGGGCCGGGGGATCTATCTGTGCCGGGAGGCGGATTGCATCGGGGCGTTCGCGCGCCGGATCCGAACGCCGAAAGGAGCCCAGCGATTCCGGATGGGCGCCTGCGCGGCGTCCCTGGCGGAACGCCTGGAAGCGTGGCGGAGCGGGTCTTGAGGAGAAAGGGGCTTTTGCGAAACCGCCCGATGCGCCGGGTTGCCTCCCCGGGAGGCATGGCGCATCATAAGGGGTAGGCAGAACACGCAGGGGGAGTGGATGGAGAAGGTTCGCGTAAGGGATCTTGCCAAGGAACTCGGGATGAAGAGCAGCAAGGAGATCCTGCTGTTCCTGGATCGTATCGGACAGAAGGGGAAGTCCGCGTCGAGCAACATCGAGGGCGATCTGGTCGATCGGGTGCGGACCCACTTCCGCAAGGGTGCCCCGCCTCCGCCTCCCAGGGAAAAGCCGCAGGAAGTGACCCACGCGAACGGGACGATCGAGCGCAAGTCGACCCGGGTGGTGCTGCGACGGAGCGCCCCCGAGCCGGAGAAGCCCGCCGAGCCGCCGCCCCCCGCCCCGGAGGTCCGGGAAGCCGTGGCGGAGGCCGCTCCGATAGCCCCCGAGGCTCCGGCGGAATTGCAGGTGCCGGCGGTGGAGGAGGAAAAACCCGCCGAGCCGGCGATCCGCGTGGTGGAAGCTCCGCCCCCCACGAAGGCCGAGGAGGAGCGCAAGGAGAAGGAACGGAAGTGGAAGAAGGCCAAACCGCACGAGAAGAAGGTCCAGAAGGGGGTGCTGAAGAAGCACATCATCCAGGAGATCGTCGAGGAACCGGAAGTCCCCCCCGTCGTCGCGGAGAAGGCCCCCGCCGAGGCCGAGGCGGTGGTGCGCCATTTCCAGCCGGTCCGGGTCCAGAAGAGGAGGGGGGGAAGACCCGTACGGGAGAAAAAAGCTCCCTCCACCCTCCCGCCGAAGGCAAGCAAGCGCATTTTCAAGATCGAGGAGGTCATCACCGTCGGGGATCTGGCCCACCGGATGGGGGTCAAGGCGGGGGAAGTGATCAAGAAGCTGATCGAGATGGGGATGCCCACGACGGTGAACCAGCTCCTCGACGCCGACGCGGCGGGGATCCTGGCCCATGAATACGGGTACGAGGTGGAGAACGTTTCCCCCGAGATGGAGAGCCTCATCGACCAGGAAGCCGACCGGGAGGAAGACCTCCTTTCCCGGCCGCCCGTGGTCACGATCATGGGACACGTCGACCACGGGAAGACATCGCTATTGGACGTGATCCGGGCGAGCAACGTGATCGACCAGGAGGCGGGCGGGATCACCCAGCACATCGGCGCGTACGAGGTCGAGCACAACGCCCGGTCCCTCGTCCTGCTGGACACGCCCGGCCATGAGGCGTTCACCGCCATGCGGGCGCGGGGTGCCCAGGTGACCGACATCGTGGTGCTGGTGGTGGCGGCCGACGACGGGGTCATGCCGCAGACGGTGGAGGCGATCGACCACTCCAAGGCGGCGGGCGTCCCGATCGTCGTCGCGGTGAACAAGATCGACAAGCCCGGCGCGCAGCCCGACCGGATCCGCCAGCAGCTCTCCGATCACGGGCTGATCCCCGAGGAATGGGGCGGCCAGACGCTGTACGCGAACGTCTCCGCGAAGAAAAAGACCGGCATCGACTCCCTGCTCGAGCTCGTTCTCCTGCAGGCGGATATCCTCGAGCTCAAGGCGAATCCCCACAAGCTCGCCCGCGGGACGGTGATCGAGTCCCGGATCGAGAAGGGGCGAGGCCCGGTCGCCACGGTCCTCGTCCAGGACGGCACCCTGAAGGTGGGGGACGCGGTCGTCTCGGGGACCCATTACGGGCGCGTCCGCGCCTTGATCAGCGACAAGGGGAAACGGTTGACGGAGGTCCTTCCGGGAACCCCGGTCGAGATCCAGGGGATCAACGGTGTTCCCGAGGCGGGGCAGAAGTTCGCCGTCCTGAGCGACGAGCGGACCGCCCGCCAGATCGCGATGCACCGCCTCGAGAAGGTCCGGGAAAAGGTCGTCGCGCGCCCCCGGTTCAGCCTCGAGGAGCTCCACCGGCGGGTCGAGGAAGGCGAGCTGAAGGAGCTGAACATCGTGCTGAAGACGGACGTGCAGGGCTCGCTCGAGGCGCTCCAGTTTTCGCTGAACAAGCTCTCCGGCGAGAAGGTCAAGGTGAACGTCATCCATGCGGGGGTGGGCGGCATCTCCGAATCGGACGTGATGCTCGCCTCGGCCTCCACGGCCGTGATCATCGGGTTCAACGTGCGCCCCGAGCTCAAGGGTGCGGACCTCGCCGAGCGGGAACGGGTCGACATCCGCCTCTATTCGGTCATCTACGACGTGGTGGAGGATATCCGGAAGGCGATGGAAGGGATGCTCGAGCCCTCCTTCCGGGAGATGCCGGTGGGACGCGCGGAGGTTCGGAACACGTTCCACATCTCTCGTCTCGGCACCGTGGCGGGGTGCTATGTTCTCTCCGGCAAGATCACCCGGAACGCATTGGTCAGGCTCCTGCGCGACAACGTGGTCATCTACGAAGGGAAGCTTGCCTCGCTGAAGCGGTTCAAGGACGACACCCGCGAAGTGGTGGAAGGGTACGAGTGCGGGCTCGGTCTGGAAAACTTCAACGACATCAAGATAGGCGACCAGATCGAGGCGTTCGTGATGGAAAAGGTCGTCGAGACGCTTTCGTAGACGGTCGCGGTGGGGCGGAGCGGCGGGGGGATGCTGGTCGCGGTGCTCGTGGCCGACCTTCTGTTTCCCGGGTCCGATTCCCTCAAGGACAAGCGAAAACGGTTGAGCGGCCTGATGGGCCGGATCCGGGCGGGGTTCCCGGTTTCGGTGGCCGAGGTCGGGTTCCAGGACCTGAGGCAGCGCGGGAGAATCGGCGTGGCCCTGGTCTCGACGGACTCCCGCCTGGCCCAGTCGATCCTGGACCGGATCACGGACATGGTGGGGCGGGACGGGGAGATCGAGATGACCGGGCGGCGGATCGAGATCCTCCGGATGAGTGACGAAGAAGAATGAAAGGACGCGGAGATCGTCCCACGCGCGTGGCGGAGAGGATCCGGGAGGAGGTCTCCCTGATCCTCCAGAACCGGGTGAAGGACCCCGGCCTGGGGGGGGTTACGGTCACCGACGTCGTCGTGACCGGCGACCTGAAGATCGCGCGGATTCATTATTCCGTTCTCGGGGGGGACGAGGAGCGCCTCCTGGCCCGGGACGCGCTCCGGCGTTCCCGGGGGTACATCCGGAGAGAGCTGGGAAGGGTCTTGCAAATGCGGTACTCCCCCGATATCAACTTCCATCTCGACACCACCTACGAGAAAGGCGAACGGATCGACCGCCTGCTGCGGGAGGCGTCGCAGGAACCCCGCCGTGAGGAATGACCTTACGGAGATCTGCCGCCTTTTCCGCGAAAAAGAGCGGTTCCTGATCGCCTGCCACGAGAATCCCGAGGGGGACGCCATCGGGGCGGAGCTGGCGCTCGCCCTCGCTCTCCGGAAGATCGGCAAGACGGCCACGGTGCTGAACTCGGATCCCGTCCCCGGCAACCTGGTTTTCCTTCCGGCCGCCGACACGGTCGTGTTCGAGGCGGACGGTTCTTCCCACGAAGTGGCCGTCGTCGTCGACTGCGGGTCGCTTACGCGGACCGGCCGGGTCCAGGCCGAGTTGCGGAAGTGCCCGATCCTCGTGGACATCGACCATCATTCCACCAACGATGCGCAAGGGGACTACTGCCTCATCGACCCGGGGGCCGCGGCTACCGGCATCCTGATGCACCGCATCCTCACCGCCATGGGGGTGCCGATCGACCGCGACATCGCGATGAACATCTATGTCGCGGTGTTGACCGACACCGGGTCCTTCCACTACTCGAACTCCTCCCCGGAAGCCTTTTTCGTCGCGGGCGACATGGTGCGGACCGGGATCGACCCCCGCGAGGTGGCGGAACGGGTCTACGAGACCCAAACCGCGGAGAGGCTCGGTCTGCTCGGGAGGGTTCTGGGCTCCCTGGAACTCGCGGCGGCCGGCCGGGTGGCCGCGATCACGACGACCCGGAAGGACCTCCGCGATTTCTCCGCCACGAAGGACCATCTCGAGGGGTTCATCAACTACCCCCGCTCCATCATCGGGGTCGAGGTCGCCGTGGCGTTCCGCGAGGAGAAGGCCGGGGAGATACGCGTGAGCCTGCGCTCCAAGGGGAGGGTGGACGTGTCCGCCGTCGCCTCC
Organism: Candidatus Deferrimicrobiaceae bacterium; assembly: GCA_035256765.1. Taxonomy (NCBI): domain Bacteria; phylum Candidatus Deferrimicrobiota; class Candidatus Deferrimicrobia; order Candidatus Deferrimicrobiales; family Candidatus Deferrimicrobiaceae; species Candidatus Deferrimicrobiaceae bacterium. The sequence goes on from DATEXR010000135.1 coordinate 15,719, forward strand.
GCGCTCGGCGGGGGAGGGCACCGCAACGCCGCCGGCTGCATCGTCGGCGGTTCCCTGGACGAGGTCCGGCGCAGGATGTTCGCGTTGCTTACGGCCGCGCTCCCGTGAAGCCGGTCGACGGCGTCATCGTTCTGGACAAGCCGTCCGGGATCACCTCCTACCGGGCCGTGGAGCGGGTGGGACGCGTGTTCCGGGGGAAAAAATGCGGCCACGCGGGGACCCTCGACCCGATCGCGACCGGGGTCCTGCCCGTCTGCGTGGGCCGGGCCACCAAGATCGCCGGCTACCTCGCGTCCCAGGAGAAGGAGTACGACGTCTTTTTCCGGTTCGGGGTCGAAACGGACACCGGGGACTCCACCGGCAGGCAGATCGTCGCCAACCCGGGGGAATACGCGCAAGAGGACGCCGTGCGGGCCGCGGTCGCCGGCCTCGTCGGGGAGTGGGAGCAGGTTCCCCCTGCCTATTCGGCGATCAAGGTGGCCGGGACACGCGCCTACGCGCTCGCCCGGCAGGGCAAGCCGGTGGATCTCGCGGGGAGGAAGGTGAAGGTGTACGAGGCCCGGGTCCTCTCGTGGTCGCCGGAAGGATTCCGTGCCTTCCTGCGCTCCTCGAAAGGGTTTTACGTCCGGGCGCTCGCGCGGGACCTGGGGAGCCTGCTGGGGGTTTCGATGCACGTCTCGGGGCTTCGCCGCCTGATGAGCGGTCCCTTCCGGATCGAGGAGTCGATCCCGCTCGCGGATCTCGTCGAAGCCGGCAAGCGCGGGGAAGCGCACGACCACCTGGTGCCGATCGAGCGCGCCCTTGCGGGGTTTCCCCGGAGGGAGGTCCCGGCCGAGGCCGCGGCGGCCGTTCGGCAGGGCCGGTCGCCAGGCCCCTGGCTCGAAGGGAGAGCGGCCGTCCGGGACGGGGAAGTGGTGCTTCTCACCTCGGGGGGGGAAGGTCCGGTCGCGCTTGTTACGCGGACCCCTTCCGGCGAGTGGAAAATCGTGCGGGGCATATGAATTTACTTCCCTCGGAGGATATGGTATAAGTCGAAAATATCCGCAATGTTTGTCGATCCTCCTGATCATGCCATGAGGGAAAAGGAAGGGGAGAAATGAGCGTAGTGACGGAGAAGAAAAAGGACGTCATCGGCAAGTTCCGGCTGCACGAGTCGGACACCGGCTCGCCGGAAGTGCAGATCGCGCTCCTCACCGAGCGGATCAACATGATCACGGATCATCTCAAGACCCATTCCAAGGATTTCAACTCCCGTCGGGGGTTGTTGAAACTGGTCGGGCAGAGGAGGCGCCTGCTCGACTACCTGAAGTTGAAGGAGTCGCTTCGATACAAAGCCGTTGTGGAAGCGCTCGGCCTGCGCAAGTAACCAGGGAATCCTATCCAAAAGACAAGAATCCGCCCCTTAAGCGGGCAGCCAAGAAGGGAATAACGACAAGTGGGAAACGTGTACGAAGCGGAAGTTTCGGGAAGAATATTATCCATGGAAACCGGAGTGTTAGCCAAGCAGTCGGGCGGTGCGGCCGTTGTGCGGTACGGGGACTCCGTGGTCCTGGTGACCGCGTGCGTCACCGAGACGTCGCGCCCGGGCATCGATTTCCTGCCTCTTGTCGTCGATTATGTGGAGAAGACCTTCGCCGTCGGGAAGATCCCGGGCGGTTTCTTCAAGAGAGAGGGGAGGCTTTCCGATTTCGAAATCCTGACCTCGCGGATGATCGACAGGCCGATCCGGCCCCTCTTCCCGAAAGGGTTCTACAACGAGGTCCAGGTCATCGCCACGGTTCTTTCGGCCGACAAGGAGAACGACACCGCGGTGCTCGCCATGATCGGCGCCTCCACGGCCCTCTCCCTCTCCGAGATCCCCTTCGAAGGCCCCATCGCGGGCGCCCGCGTCGGGAGGATCGACGGGGAGCTGGTCATCAACCCCCGGATTCCCGACCTGGCGCGGAGCGACATGAACATCTTCGTCGCCGGCAGCCGGGACGCGATCCTGATGGTGGAAGGGGAGGCCTCCGGGGTCCCCGAGGAGGAGGTCCTCGACGCGATCCTTTTCGCGCACCGGTCCCTTGCCCCCGTCCTCGATATCCAGGAGAGGATGGCCGCCGAGCGGGGCAAGCCGAAGCTGGCCTTCGAGAAGAAGGAGCTCGGCGAGGAGGATCTGCGCAAGATCGCGGAGGTGGCGGAGAGCGACCTGCGCGGGGCCTACGGGATCCTGGCCAAGCAGGACCGGCGCAAGAGGATCGAGGAGATCGCCGAGGCGGTCCGCAACGCCTTCTCCGAGGAGGAGCGCCTGGAGAAGGCGACGCTCATCGCGTCCGCCTTCAACGATCTGGAGAAGAAGATCGTCCGCGGGAAGATCCTCTCCGAAAAGCGGCGGATCGACGGCCGCGGACTTACGGACATCCGGCCCATCGACTGCCAGATCCGGGTGCTCCCGCGCACCCACGGGTCGGCCATCTTCACCCGCGGCGAGACCCAGGTGCTCGTCACAGCCACGCTCGGCACCTCCCAGGACGAGCAGCGGATCGATTCCCTTCTGGGCGATTCCACCAAGGCCTTCATGCTCCATTACAATTTCCCCCCCTTCAGCGTGGGGGAGGTGAAGATGCTTCGCGGCCCGGGCCGCCGCGAGGTCGGCCACGGGGCGCTCGCCGAGCGGGCGGTGTCCAAGATTCTCCCCGACGGGCTCGAGTTCCCCTACACCATACGGATCGTGTCCGAGGTCCTCGAGTCCAACGGCTCCTCGTCGATGGCCACCGTGTGCGGGGCCTCCCTGGCGCTGATGGACGCGGGGATCCCCACGAAGGGGAACGTCTCCGGCATCGCCATGGGCCTCATCAAGGAGGGAGACCGGATCGCCGTCCTGTCCGACATCCTCGGCGACGAGGACCACCTCGGGGACATGGACTTCAAGGTGGCCGGGACCGCGAAGGGAGTCACGGCGATCCAGATGGACATCAAGATCGGGGGGGTAAGCCGGGAGATCCTGCTGTCGGCTCTCCGCCAGGCCCGCGAGGGGCGTCTCTACATCCTGGACAGGATGAACGCGGCCATCGACAAGCCGCGTCCCGAGCTCTCGCCGTATGCGCCGCGCATCTACGTGATGAACGTGAAGCCCGACAAGATCCGCGAGATCATCGGCCCGGGAGGAAAGGTGATCCGGGGCATCCAGGAGCAGACCGGCGTCAAGATCGACATCGAGGACGACGGGACCGTGAAGATCGCCGCGGTGGACGCGGAGTCCGCGAAGGCGGCCATCTCCATCATCGAGGGGATCCTGCAGACGGCCGAAGTCGGCAAGGCCTACAAGGGGAAGGTGCGGCGGATCATGGAGTTCGGCGCCTTCGTGGAGCTCTTCCCCGGCACCGACGGGCTTCTCCACATCTCCCAGATCAGCAGAAACCGGGTGCGGGCCGTTTCCGACATCTACAAGGAAGGCGACGAGGTCATGGTCCGGGTCCTCGAGATCGACCGGGACGGCAAGATCCGCCTGACCCACAAGGAGTTCGAGAAGGAGGGGGAAAACCCCCACACGGAGAGCGAGGACGCCGCCGCCGGGGACAGGGCGGAAAGGCCGCCGGGGAGGGATCGGGGAGGAGAACGCGGGGAACGCGACCGGGACCGCGGAAGCGGGAGGCGAGGGAGGCGGTAGGTGCAGGCGGGGGGCTCGTTGTCATGACGGTCGCAAAGACGGTCCTGGGCAACGGCGTCACGATCCTGAGCGAGTACATCCCTCATCTCCGGTCCGCCACCGTGGGGGTCTGGGTTTCCGTGGGCTCCCGGGCCGAATCCCCCCCGGACAACGGGATCGGCCACTTCATCGAGCACATGCTGTTCAAGGGGACGGCGCGGCGGCAGGCGCTCGACATTTCCCGGGAGATCGAATCGGTCGGCGGGACCATGAACGCCTACACCGACCGGGAGTTCATCTTCTTTTTCGGAAAGGTCCTGACGAAGGACTTCCCCCTGGTCGCCGACCTCCTTTCCGACATCTACCTCAATTCCCTGTTCGACGGCCAGGAACTCGACCGCGAGAAGGGGGTCGTCCTCCAGGAGATCCTCATGGTCGAGGACAGCCCCGAGGATCTGATGCACGACTTCTTCCACGAATCGTACTGGGGGGGGCACCCGCTTGGGCTCCCGATCCAGGGGACCTCCGGGAGCGTCGCCGCGTTCACCCGGGAGCGCGTCACGGAATATTTCCGCGACCGCTTTTGGCGCCGCGGGGTGATCGTTTCCGTAGTGGGGAACGTGCCGCACGAGCGGGTCGTGGGCGAGTTCGAAAGGGTGATGGGCCTGCTGCGCCTCGGGGAACGCCATGTTCCCGATCCCCCGCCGCTCCCGCAGCGCGGGGTGTTTCTCAAGGAGAGGCCGATCGAGCAGCTCCACCTCTGCCTGGGCGCCCCCGCGGTTTCCCGGGCGAGCGAGGAGAGATATGCGGCACACATCCTCAACGCCATTCTCGGCGGAAGCATGAGCAGCCGGCTCTTCCAGGAGATCCGGGAGAAGCGCGGCCTCGCCTACTCCGTGTTCTCCTCCCTCTCCTCTTACGCCGACACGGGGATCCTGAAGATCTGCGCGGGCACGACCCCCGACAAGGGGCGGGACGTACTGGGGGTGACCGGGGAGATTCTCGCGGATCTCGCGGCGGGGCGGATTCGCGAGGAGGAGATCGTCCTGGCCAAGGAGCTGATCAAGGGAAGCATGCTCCTGAGCATGGAGAGCGCCGAGTTCCGCATGACCCGGCTCGCGGTGCACGAGATGTTCCTCGGACGCCTCGAAGAGCCCGAAGAGGAGATCCGCAAGCTGGACGCGGTGATGCCGGACCGGCTGAGGGATCTCGCGGCGACCATGCTCCTCCGGGAGCGCTTCTCGCTTGCCGCCGTAGGTGACCTGGCGGACGCCGCCTCGCTCTCCTTCTGACGGATGCCGACCGGACTCACGATCCCCGTCCGTTTCGTCCGCGAGGGCAGCCGGGATTTGGTGCCGGCCTATCAGACGAAGGGCGCCTCGGGGATGGATCTTCGGGCCGACGTCGAGGGGGAGGTCACCATCCCCCCCCTGGGCAGAATGCTCATCCCGACCGGGATATCGGTGGCGATCCCCCCCGGGTTCGAGGGACAGGTCCGGCCCCGGAGCGGACTGGCGATGCGCAGCGGCCTCACCTGCCTGAATTCGCCGGGGACCATCGACTCCGATTACCGGGGGGAGATCTGCGTGATCCTCGTCAACCTCGGCGACGCGCCGTTTTCCATCCGCCGCGGCGACCGGATCGCGCAGCTGGTCTTCGCGCCCGTCGCACGGGGGGTGTGGCGGGAGGTGGACGATCTCGGCCGGACCCCCCGGGGCGAGGGCGGGTTCGGTCATACCGGTTAGGGGAGGGGTACCGTGATCGAGAGATACTCCAGGCCCGGAATGGCGAAGATCTGGGAAGCCGGGAACCGGTTCCGGATCTGGCTCGACATCGAGATTCTCGCCATGGAGGCGATGGCCCAAAAGGGCTGGGTTCCCGCCGACGCGCTCGCGCGGGTCCGGAAGAACGCGAAGTTCGACATCCGGCGGATCGACGAGATCGAGAAGCGGGTCAAGCACGACGTCATCGCCTTCCTTACCTCGGTCGCCGAGCACATCGGAGAAGACTCGCGGTTCCTCCACGTGGGGATGACCAGTTCGGACGTCCTCGACACCTCCTTCGCCGTGCAGATGCGCCAGGCCCTCACCCTCCTCATCCGGGAGGCGCAGAAGGTCTTCGAGGTCCTCAAGAAACGGGCCTTCGAGCACAAGGACACGGTGATGATCGGACGCACCCACGGCATCCACGCCGAGCCGGTGACGTTCGGCCTCAAGATGGCCCTGTGGGCCGACGAGATGCGCCGGAACATCACCCGGCTCAGGCGCGCCCGGGAGGTGATCTCGGTGGGGAAGCTTTCCGGCGCCGTCGGCACGTTCGCCGCCATCGACCCGTCGGTCGAGGAGTACGTCTGCCGGAAGCTGTCCTTGCGGCCCGCCCCCGTGTCGACCCAGATCGTCCAGCGGGACCGGCACGCCGAGGTCTTCGCCACGCTCGCCGTCGTCGGCTGCTCCCTGGAAAAGTTCGCCACCGAGATCCGGCACCTGCAGAGGACGGAGGTTCTCGAGGTCGAGGAGCACTTCGCGGAAGGGCAGAAAGGTTCCTCGGCGATGCCTCACAAGCGCAACCCGGTTCTGTCCGAGAACCTGTGCGGTCTCGCGCGGCTCCTCCGGGGATACGCGGTCACCGCCTTCGAGAACGTCGCCCTCTGGCACGAACGCGACATCAGCCACTCCTCGGCCGAGAGGGTGATTGCGCCGGATGCCACCATCGTGCTCGATTTCTCCCTGGCGCGCTTCCGGGAACTGATGGAGACGCTGGTCGTCTACCCCGAACGGATGAAGAGGAACATCGCGCGAACGCACGGTCTCCTCTTCTCCCAGCGGGTCATGCTGGCGCTCGCCGCCCGGGGCCTGTCGCGCGAGCGCGCGTACGAGATCGTCCAGAAATCGGCCATGGAGGCGTGGCGCAAGGAGAAAGACCTGGCCGGCCTTCTGTGGAAAGACCGCGAGGTGCGGTCGCGCATGACCCGCGAGGAGTTCCGCGAACTGTTCGCCATGAAGCATTATTTGAGGAACATCGACGCCCTGTTCGACCGCGTGTTCTGAGACCGGGGCTGCCGGAACGCCGGCGCCCTTCCGGGGCGGGCAGGCGATTCGTTCCCCAGGGGGAACCGCGGACGGGGAAAGCGCGTATCCGCGTCACGCGCGGCAGGGGGGGTTCCGTATTACAATAAAGACGCGGGGCGTTGCCGGCGGGAGATCGTCGGGCGGGGCGGCCCGGGAAATGTCACGACTGGGGGGGGATAGGGTGACAGGCCTGTTTCCGGAAATGCACGAAGAGTGCGGAATCTTCGGGGTGTACGGCCACCCGGAGGCCGCCAACCTCACCTACCTCGGGCTATACGCGCTCCAGCACCGGGGGCAGGAATCCGCGGGGATCGCCTCCTCCGACGGGAAGGTCATCACCTTCCACCGGGAGATGGGACTGGTCGCCGACATCTTTTCCGAGGACATCCTCGCGCGGCTGGCCGGCAACATCGCGATCGGGCATGTGCGATACTCCACCACCGGCACGTCCGAGCTGAAAAACGCCCAGCCTTTCGTCGTCGATTTCGAGAGCGGCTCCATCGCCATCGCCCACAACGGGAACCTGGTCAACGCCCACCGGCTCAAGAGGGACCTCGAAGTGGAGGGGTCGATCTTCCAGTCGACGATGGACACGGAAGTCATCGTCCACCTGATCGCCCGTTCGCGGGAAAGCCGGATCGAGGACCGGATCGTGGACGCCCTCTCCCGCGTCCGGGGGGCCTATTCGCTCGTTTTTCTCACCCGGGACAAGCTCATCGGGGTGCGGGATCCGCACGGGGTCCGCCCCCTCGTGTTCGGGAAGATCCGCGGGGGGTACGTCCTCTGCTCCGAGACGTGCGCTCTGGACCTCATCGAGGGCGAGTTCCTCCGGGAGGTGGAGCCGGGCGAGATGATCGTGGTCGACGAGCGCGGCGCGCGGACATCCCGGCCGTTCTTCCCCGCCGGGCCGAGGTTCTGCATTTTCGAGCACGTCTACTTCGCCCGCCCCGACTCGATCATCGGCGGCACCTCGGTCTACCAGGTGCGCAAACAGTTCGGCCGCCAGCTCGCGAAGGAGCACCCGGCGGACGCGGACATCGTCATCCCCGTGCCCGATTCGGGCGTGCCCGCGGCGCTCGGATACTCGGAGGCTTCGGGCATCCCCTTCGCGATGGGGCTGATCCGGAACCACTACGTCGGGAGGACCTTCATCGAGCCGCAGCAGTCGATCCGGCACTTCGGCGTGAAGATCAAGTTGAACGCGGTCCGGGACGTGGTGGGGGGGAAGCGGGTCATCGTGGTCGACGACTCGATCGTCCGGGGTACCACGGGGCGCAAGATCATGAAGATGATCCGGGACGCCGGGGCGAAGGAGGTCCATGTGCGGGTCAGTTCCCCGCCCACGACCCACCCGTGCTTCTACGGAATCGACACGCCCCTGCGGCGCGACCTCATCGGGGCGACCCACACCCTGGAGGAGATCAACCGGTACCTCGCCTCCGACAGCCTGGGGTACCTGAGCGTCGAGGGCCTCCACGCGTGCGTCCCCAATGGGGGGAAGGGGTATTGCGACGCCTGCTTCACGGGCGACTACATGATCCCCCTCGAGGTCGTGGAGATCGAGGAGCAACTCCCGCTGTTCCGCGGATCCGTCAGGATCTGACGGTGCAGTAACTGCGGATCGTACCTCATCCGGAGGGGAAAAGACGAATGACCGGAGACCGGGAGCGGTTCCTTGCGATTCTGAAGGAGAAAAGCTACGAGAGGAAGAAGGTGATCCTCTCTTCGGGGCGGGAGTCCGATTTCTACATCGACTGCAAGCAGGCGACGCTCGACGCGGAAGGGGCCGTCCTGACCGGCAGGCTCCTCTGCGGGATGCTGGAGGAGGGCGGGATGCCCGAGGCGGTGGGGGGGATCACGCTGGGGGCGGACCCGATCGTGACCGCCGTCTCTCTCACCAGCGCCCTCCGGGAGAACCCGATTCCCGCCTTCATCATCCGGAAGGAGCCCAAGAAGCACGGAACCTCCCAGTGGGTCGAGGGGATGAAAAACCTGCGTCCGGGCATGCGGGTGGCCATCGTGGAGGATGTGGTCACCACCGGGGCGTCCACCCTCCGGGCGATCGAGCGGGCCGAGGGGGCCGGCCTGGTGGTCTCCCGGGTGCTCTGCCTTGTCGACCGGAACGAGGGCGGCGCGGAGTTCCTGGCGGAAAAGGGATACCGCCTCGAGCCGATGTTCCGGAAAGAGGATGTGGAAAATGCGTGAGGGCGGGGGTCGCCTCCGGGTTGTTCTTCTTGCGGCCGCGGTCGCGGGCGCCGCGCTTCTGTCCGCCGGCTGCGGGACCCGCGTGATGACGCTCTACGAAAAGGTGGTGGGCTCGAAGCGGTACGCACGCAGCACCGAGGAGTTCACGCGCACCCGGGAAGTCCACGACGGGCTCGAGACGCGGTTCATCTTCTCCTCCACGTGGCTCTCCCCCGAATGGGTCCGGGCGTTTTCGGAGGAGTACGCGAACATCTACTACCTCGACCGCGAGCGGAAGGAGCAGATGATCGACCGGTGGAGAGGGGAGTCCGAGCGGTACGAGCGGTTCTTCGTCGCTCTCTTCACCCCCGACGACCGGACGAACGACCTCGACAAGGAGGGGACCCTGTGGACCCTCCACCTCGTGCGCGCGGACGAGAAGGATTTCGAGCCGGTCTACGTGAGAAAGGCCTCCCTGCGCCCCGAGGAGGTGTCCCGTTTCTTCCCCTACTCGGGGACCTGGTACCGGGCCTACGAGGTGGCGTTCCCGAAGGAGGCGGGGGAAAAGGTGGAGACCGTGACCGCCGCCCCCCGCTTCAAGCTGGTCCTTTCGGGGGTCCAGGGGCGCGCCGTCCTCGTCTGGAACTGAAAAGCATAGGGACGTTCTTAAAACTTTTCATCCTCTCTAGGCTATCCCGCCGATCGCCGGGGCCCAGGCTCGCCGGCCTCCAGAGATCCATTCCCGGGAGATCCCGGCATTCGAGGGCCGCTGCATCCCCGCCAGCTTCGTTGCCCGCCCTCACCGTACCGCGGCGGGTACGCCTCGGCCGGGCGCCTCGCCGGACGGAGCGCATCGACCCTCTCGATGCACGGGCTCTTCCGGAACGGACCCCTGGAGGCCGGGGGGCTCCGTTATCAAACGCTCGCGACCTTGCGCCCGCTCGCTGCGGTTGCGCTCGCCGGAACGATCCCCGCCCCGCGGGGATACTCCTCCCTCGCTCCACACGCCGCTCCGGGGAACCCCCCGCATCGCCTAGGGGTCCCCGGCTGTGCCGCTGCAGACGACTCGGCTAGAACCACGTGCGGCGGATGATGGTGTCCTTTCTCCCGTGCTCCTCGTCGAGGTACGGGTAGTCGATCGTGGAGTGCAGCCCGCGGCTCTCCTTCCGCTGCATGGCGCATCGGACGATCAGCTCGGCGACGGTGCTGATGTTTCTCAGCTCCAGCAGGTCCCCCGTCACCTTGAAGTTCCAGTAATACTCCGCGATCTCCTTTTTCAGCAGCTCGATCCGGTCGAGCGCCCTCTCGAGCCTCTTGTTCGAGCGGACGATGCCGACGTAGTTCCACATCAGGCGGCGGATCTCGTCCCAGTTGTGGGAGACGATGACCGCCTCGTCCGGATCCTGCGCGTTCCCCGGGTCCCATCCGGGAACGGGGACCTTGGGGCGCGGCTTTCCCGCGTACGCCTGCTCGGACCGCGCGAGGGCGCGGTCGGAAAAGACCAGGGCCTCCAGGAGGGAGTTGGAGGCGAGCCGGTTGGCCCCGTGAAGCCCGGTACAGGCGCATTCGCCGATGGCGAACAGCCGCCGGATGTCGGTCTCCCCGTTCCGGTCGGTCCGCACCCCCCCGCACTGGTAGTGCGCCGCGGGGACGATGGGGATCGGTTCCTTCGTCATGTCGATCCCGAAGGAAAGGCACGTCTTGTAGATGTTCGGGAACCGCTTCCGGATGAACGCGGCCCCCTTGTGCGTGATGTCGAGATAGGCGCAGTCCTCCCCCGTGCGCTTGAGCTCCGCGTCGATGGCGCGGGCGACGATGTCGCGGGGGGCGAGCTCCATCATCGGGTGCGCCCTTTTCATGAACCGTTTTCCCGCGCGGTTGAGCAGCCTTGCCCCCTCGCCGCGGACCGCCTCGGAGATGAGGAACGACTTGGCGTGCGGATGGTAGAGGCAGGTGGGGTGGAACTGGACGAACTCCATGTTGGCGATCGTCGCCCCGGCCCGGTAGGCCATGGCGATTCCGTCCCCCGTGGCGATGTCGGGGTTGCTCGTGTACAGGTAGACTTTCCCGGAACCTCCCGTGGAGAGGATGACGGCGTCCGCCAGGAAGGTATGGATCGCCCCCTTCTTCATGTCGAAGACGTACGCCCCGATCGCATCGTCCTCCTTCCGCCGGTCGAACGACTCCACCTTCTGGCGGGTGATGAGGTTGATGGCGGCGTAATCCTCGTAGATCCGGATCCGGCGGTTGGCGCGGGCGCGGGCGAGGAGGGCGCGCTCGACCTCGCGGCCGGTCAGGTCCTTCGCGTGGAAGATCCGGCGCTTCGAGTGCCCTCCCTCTCGGCCGAGGTCGTACTCCTGCCCCCCGTCCCGGCGGGTGAACCGGACCCCCCATTCGATCAGTTCCCGGATCTTCGAGGGGGCGTCGCGCACGACCAGGTCCACGATGTCGGGCCGGCAGAGGCCGACCCCCGCCCGGTGGGTGTCCTCGATGTGGGATTCGAACGAGTCCTCGCCGCTCCAGACGGTGGCGATCCCCCCCTGGGCGTAGTTCGTGCTGGACTCGGAGGCCGCCCGTTTCGTGATAATCGTTACCGATCCCTTCCTGGCCGCGCGGAGAGCGAAACTCAGGCCCGCGATGCCGCTCCCGATGACCAGGAAATGGGAATGCCGTTCCATCCGTTTCCTCCTGCGCGGTCCCCATGCCGATTGACAAGGGAAGCCGCGATCTACTAGAATGCGGAATAGTGATGTATTTACGCATATTTTTAATCATATCGGTGCTCTTTTGTCCAACGGTTATTCGGGCGGACATCTACCGGCACGTGGACCAGGACGGCGTCGTCCACTTCACCAATACCCCGGGAACGACCACGGCGGCTCTCTATCTCCGGGAGGCTCCCCCACCCCGTCCCGCAAGGGCATCTTCGGGGAAGGTGGAGGCCTGGATGATGGATTACGCCGAACGCTACTCCCGGGCGCACAACCTCTCTCCCGCGCTCATCAAGGCGATCATCAAGGCGGAGTCCAACGGCGAGCGTTTCGCCGTGTCGCCCAAGGGGGCGCAGGGAATGATGCAGTTGATGCCGTTTACCGCGAAACGGCTGAACGTCTCCGACCCCTTCGACCCGATCGAGAACATCGAGGGGGGGGTCAAGTACATCAAGGAACTTCTCGGAACCTTCGGGGGGAATCTCGTCCACGCTGTGGCCGCGTACAACGCCGGCCCCGCGGCGGTGAAGAAGTACGGCGGCATTCCTCCCTACGCGGAGACCCGTCTCTACGTCCAGAGGGTGATGATCTATTACCGGCAATACCGTTCCGGCGAATGAACGGGAACAGCCGCCTCAACCCGGCCAACCTCCTCACCCTTTTCCGCATCCTTACCGTGCCGGTCGTCGTTCTGCTGCTCTACGCGCCGGACGGGCGCGATATCCCCTTCTCCCGGTCGGTGGCTGCGGTGATCCTGTTCACCGTGTCGTCCTTCACCGACCTGTTCGACGGGTACATCGCGCGGCGCTACGCGATGGTCACTTCCCTGGGGAAGCTTCTCGACCCGCTGGCGGACAAGCTTCTCGTCTGCGCGGCGATGGTGATGCTGATCCCCTCGGGGAGGGTGCCGGCCTGGATGGTGGCGATCATCGTCGGTCGCGAGATCGGCGTCACGGCGCTCCGGGGCGCCGCCTCCACGGAGGGGTTCGTCATCGCGGCCTCTTCCCTGGGGAAGGCCAAGACGATCCTCCTGTCCATCGGGGTCGGGGCGCTCATCCTCAACTACCCGGTGTTCGGGATCGACATCCATCTCCTGGGGATGGTGTTTCTGGTGGCGGGGCTCGTGCTCACCGCGTGGTCGGGGCTGGACTATTTCCTCCGCTTCGTCGGAGAAATATTCAAAAAGTGATCGGCCCCGCGGTCAGGGGGGACATCTCCTGATTTTGTTCTTATCGAGTATTATGTTGAGTCGACGGAAGCGTCCTGAATCTCCAATTGCTCTGACCGGTGAAAGGCGAGGGATGTCGCGCCAAGTGTAACGTACAGGAGGCCGTGGGCAGGGGGGCCACGTTAGATGATCGCGACCACGAAAGGGGGGACAAATCACCCTTCCAACTAAAATGTATTGGTATTTCGCACATTTAGTTTTAGTGATACTTCTTGGCCCCAAATAACCCTGCAATATGGTTGATTGTCGGCTACACAAAACCGTACTTTGATTTTAGTTCTTGGATGTGCTAATTTCGCACTATGACGCGGCGAATCTCCAGTTGGAAGGAACTTGGCTCCAGAGTGGCCGAAGCACGCAAGATTGCGCAGCTTAGCCAAGCCGATCTTGCCACGGCGGTCCGGCTTGATCGGACGGCGATCACCAAGGTGGAGTCGGGTGAGCGTAAGCTGGATTCACTGGAACTTACCCGCATCGCAAACGTGCTCAAGCTACCGATTGAGTGGTTCCTCACGCCTCCGCTTCCCGCCGTGGTGAGTCGTCGCGCAAGTCGCGAGCCGACCGACGAGTCCAAGGCCGATGCTTTGCTTGAAAGGCTTGCCCAAGATGTGAAGCTTGTCATCGATATTGGTCTCCTTAGTCCGCCTGCATTGCCCAAGTCGATGAGCATCGACTCTGTCGAACGCGCTGAAGCATCCGCCCGCGACTTACGCCGTCAACTGGAGCTGCCGCCAGGCCCAATATGGGAGCTGTTGGCGGTCGCCGAGCGTGTTGGTCTATACGGTTTCTGCCTCGATCTTGGCAACGATTCGCTCGATGGATCCTATTTGCGTCTCGACACCGGCGGCGTCGCGGTGGTGAACGGTGCAACGCCGTCGGGTCG
>DATEXR010000136.1 GCA_035256765.1 Candidatus Deferrimicrobiaceae bacterium
GGGGTTTCCTTCCGAAATAGTCCGTATCGACAGGGTGGGGGGTGGCCGATGAAAAGGAAGGAAATGCGCACGGGGCAGGTTTGCCTCTTCCTGATGGGCGTCCTGCTGGCTTTTCTGTGCGGATGCGGCAGTGGCGATTCGGGATCCGTTTCCCCCCCGGCTCCCCCCCCAGGGGTTCCCGGTTCGGGAACGGGAATTCCGGGGATCGAATCGATCCGTCAGGAGTTCCTCGATGCCGTCAACCAGGCCCGCTCCTTGGCCCGGATGTGCGGGAGCACCTCCCACCCCGCAGCCCCTGCCGTGGAGTGGAACGACAACCTCGCCATGGCCGCCTACCTCCATTCGTCCGACATGGCGATCAACGAGTTCTTCTCCCACACCGGGTCGGATGGCACCTCTCCGGGGGACCGGATCACCCGTGAAGAATACGACTGGAGAACGTACGGCGAGAATATCGCCGTGAACTATCCCACGGTCTCCACCGTGATGCAGGGGTGGCTGGATAGCGACGGGCACTGCCGAAACATCATGAACCCCGCCTTCGAGGAGATCGGCGCCGCCTACGCGGAAGGGGTATATTTAGGCACCCCGTCCGCCCCTTACTGGACCTTCGATCTCGCCGCGCCGAGGTAGCCCCTTTGCCCTATCCCGCGCTCGACACCGGGATGGGGACCGACACTGATTTGACGTGAAGGCCCCGCTGGGGTGTCCGCGGCGCCTATTGAGCTACAGCACCTATTGCGCTACAGCGCCTGTTGCGCGCCTTGCCCCGGGGGGAACGGCTGAGATATAATTTCCCCGTTTCCCGTATTCGGTACTCCCGCCCGAGCCGCTCCGTTGCGACTTCATGACGCTTGGTCAAAGAAAGGCGGCGTCTGCGTTTCCGGGAGCATCCCCGGGGAAGAGGGGAATCACGTAGGCAAACACGGCAGGAGCCAGATGGGAAAACCGTTCCCCCTGCGCAGGATCCTGCAGCTGCTGGAGATGCCCGAATGACGGCGCCTTCGACCAGGGAGTCGCGCTGGCTCGGACGGCTGGCGCGCGCCTGCGGCGTCCAGACCGCGTATTACGACATCACCCACAAGAGGGTGCAGGTCTCCCCGCATACGCTCCTGGCCGTCCTTCGGGCGCTCGGGGCGCCGCTTACGAAGGCCGAAGAGGCCCGGGACGCGCTGCGGGAGCGCGAGCAGGCGCGATGGCGCCGTCCGTGCGAACCGGTCGTGGTGGCGTGGGACGGCGGTCCCGCGGAGATTTCGCTTCGACTCCCGGGCACCTTGTCGGACGCCCGGATCGGCCTCCATCTGCGCCTCGAGGACGGGGGCGTTCTGGACCTTCCGTGCGACCTGTCGCTCCTTCCCGCGGCGCAGGGAACGCAGGTCGAGGGCGAACGGTATGTGGTGAAGACGGTCGATCTGCTGGGGGGGTTGCCCCTCGGGTACCACCGCCTGACGGCGGAGGTCGGGGGGAAGGAAGCGGAAGCCCTGGTCATCGCCGCCCCCCGGAAGGCGTATGCCCCCCGGGAAGAAGGAGGGGAAAAGGCATGGGGCGTCTTTCTCCCTCTCTACGCGCTCCACTCCCGGAGGAGCCTGGGAAGCGGCGACCTCACCGACCTTGCGGACCTCATGGAGTGGGTGTCCGGGCTGGGGGGGAAGGTGGTGGGAACCTTGCCGCTTCTCGCCGCGTTTCTCTCCGAGCCGTTCAACCCGAGCCCGTACGCCCCGGCGAGCCGTCTTTTCTGGAACGAGTTCTACCTCGACGTCGCCCGGGTACCCGAATTTTCCGCGTGCGCCCCGGCCCGGGAGCTTCTCTCCTCTCCCGGGTTCCGCGAAGAGGTCGATGCGCTGCGGGCCGCTCCGCTCGTGGACTACCGGCGCGGGATGGCCCTTAAGCGCAGGGTCATCAGGGAGCTGGCCCGGTCCTTTTTTGCGGGGAGCGAACCCGGGCGGCAAGATGCCTTCCGGGAGTTTCTGGCCGCAAACCCCGACGGGGAGGAGTATGCCGTCTTCCGGGCGACAGGGGAGAAGCAGCGGTCCCCCTGGCCGGCGTGGCCCGCGGCGCTCCGCGACGGTGCGATCACGCCGGAGGCGTATGACGAGGAGGAGAAGCGGTACCACCTCTATGCGCAGTTCGTCTTCGAGGAGCAATTCGGGGCGATATCGAAGCGTTTCCGGGAGAGGGGGGAGGCGCTCTACCTGGATCTGCCGCTCGGGGTGAGCTACGACAGCTACGACGTCTGGCGCAACCGCGACCTGTTCGTCCTTTCCGTTTCCGCGGGGGCGCCTCCCGACGACTTTTTCACCCAGGGACAGGACTGGGGGTTCCCCCCGATGCATCCGGTGAGAAGCCGCGAGGAGGGATACCGGTACTTCCGCGCCTGCCTGCGTCTCCAGTTCCGCCACGCGGGGATCCTGCGGATCGACCACGTGATGGGACTGCACCGCTTTTTCTGGGTGCCGAGGGGGATGACCGCCCGGGAGGGGACCTATGTCGGGTATCCGCCCGAGGAACTCTACGCCGTCCTCACTCTCGAGTCGCAAAGGAACGGAGTCCGGATCGTGGGGGAGGACCTGGGGACCGTTCCCCCGTACGTCCGACCGGCGATGGCGAGGCACGGACTTTCCCGGATGTTCGTCGTCCAATTCGGGCTTTCGCCGGATCCCGCAAAGGCGCTTCGGCCGGTCCTGGCGGAATCCCTGGCATGCGTGAACACCCACGACATGCCCACCTTCGCTTCCTTCTGGGGGGGGCTGGATATCGACGACCGGATCGAACTCGGGCTTCTCGACGAAGAAGGCGCCAGGAAGGAAAGGGGGAGGCGACTCCGGATGATAAAAGCCCTTTCGTCGTTCCTCCGGAGCAAAGGATGGCTCGGGGAAAACCATCCGGGAGCGCAGGCGGCCCTGGCGGCGTGCCTTTCGTCCCTCGCGGCAAGCAAAGCCGGCGTTGTCATCGCCAACCTCGAGGACCTGTACGGGGAGACCCATCCCCAGAACGTGCCCGGAACGTGGAAGGAGCGGCCGAACTGGCTCCGGAAAGCGAGGCACGGATTCGAGGCCTTCCGCGAGATGCCCGACGTGATCCACGCCCTCCGGGAGGTGGACCGTCTCCGGAAGGGGGAGAAGGCGCGTCCGGGAAGCCCCCGGGGCAGGAGAGCGAGCCGACCAGGTGAGGAGGTGGGATAGACCCATGCGATACGACGTGACCCTTCTGGCGGACCAGGACCTCTATCTTTTCAACGAGGGGCGCCACTACCGGCTGTACGAGAAGCTGGGATCCCACTTCATGACCGTGGACGGCGAGGAGGGGACCTACTTCGCCGTCTGGGCCCCCAACGCGAAAGAAGTGTTCGTGACGGGGAGCTTCAACGGCTGGGACCCCGGCTCCCACCCCCTGCGGACCAAGGGGGTCTCCGGGATCTGGGAGGGATTCATTCCCGGCATCATGCGGGCGACCACCTACAAGTATCACGTCGTCTCCCGGCTGAACGGGTACCGGTACGACAAGTCCGACCCGTTCGCCTTTTACTGCGAGGTTTCCCCGGACACCGGCTCCGTCGTGTGGGACCTGTGGTACGACTGGGAGGACGGGGAGTGGATGAAGGACAGGGGAGGCAAAAACGGCGCCGGCAGCCCGATCTCCATCTACGAGATGCACCTGGGATCGTGGATGCGGGTCCCCGCCGAGGAGGGGGGCCGGATGATGACCTACCGGGAGCTGGCACCGCGTCTCGCGGACTATCTCACGAAGATGAACTTCACCCACGTGGAGTTCCTCCCCGTGATGGAGCACCCGTTCTACGGTTCCTGGGGATACCAGGTCACGGGGTTATTCGCCCCCACCAGCCGGTACGGGACGCCGCAGGACTTTATGTATCTCATCGACACCCTGCACCGCCACGGCATCGGGGTGATCCTCGACTGGGTCCCTTCCCACTTCACCAAGGACGGCCACGGGCTCAACTACTTCGACGGGACCCACCTCTTCGAGCACGCCGATCCGCGGCAGGGGCACCACCCCGACTGGGACACGCAGATCTTCAACTACGGCCGCACGGAGGTCCAGAGCTTCCTCCTCTCCAGCGCCTACTACTGGCTCGACGTCTTCCACGCCGACGGCCTGCGCGTGGACGCCGTGGCCTCGATGCTCTACCTCGACTACTCGCGCAAGGAGGGGGAGTGGATTCCCAACCAGTACGGCGGCCGGGAGAACCTCGAGGCGATTGCCTTCCTGCGACGCTTCAACGAGGACGTGTACAGGGGACGCCCCGACATCGTCACGATTGCCGAGGAGTCCACCGCCTGGCCCATGGTCTCCCGGCCGACCCACCTCGGGGGGCTGGGGTTCGGCATGAAGTGGGACATGGGGTGGATGCACGACACGCTCGTGTACATGGGGCAGGACCCGGTGCACCGGAAATACCATCACGACAAGCTCTCCTTCCGGATGGTGTACGCCTTCTCGGAGAACTTCATCCTCCCCCTCTCCCACGACGAGGTCGTCCACGGGAAAGGGTCGCTCCTCGGCAAGATGCCCGGGGACACCTGGCAGAAGTTCGCCAACCTGCGCGCGCTCTACGGGTACATGTACGGCCAGCCGGGAAAGAAGCTCCTCTTCATGGGGGGGGAGTTCGGGCAGTGGCAGGAGTGGAACCACGACGAAAGCCTCGGCTGGCATTTTCTCGCGGATCCCGCGCACGCGGGGCTTTCCCGCTGGGTGGAAGAGGTGAACGCCCTGTACCGGAGGGAGCCGGCGCTGCACGAACTCGACTTCGACCCGGCCGGGTTCGAGTGGGTCGACTGCCACGACGCCGAGCAGAGCGTCCTGACCTTCCTGCGGAAGGGGCAGTCCACGGGCGACATCATCCTCGTCGTCTGCAACTTCACCCCCGTCCCGCGGCACAATTACCGCGTGGGCGTGCCCCGGGGGGGGGGCTGGCGGGAAATGCTGAACAGCGACGGCCGGGAGTACGGCGGGAGCGGGCAGGGGAACATCGGCGGTGCGGACGCCGCTCCGATCTCCGCCCACGGCCGTCTTCACGTCCTGACGATCACCGTTCCCCCCCTCTCGACCGTGTTCTTCAAGAGCGAGGCGAGAAAAACGTGAACGGAGCCATCGGGGTTTCCCTCGGCGCGACCCCTCTCGGAGACGGCCGCTGCCGGTTCCTCGTCTACGCCCCGAAGGCGGAAAAGGTGGAGGTCCGCCTTCTCTCCCCGCGGGAGCGGACCGTGGCGCTCGAACGGGACGAGCGGGGATGCCATCACGGCGTGGCGGAGGACGTTCCGCCCGGCACCCTCTACCTGTACCGGCTGGACGGGGAAAAGGAGCGACCCGACCCCGCGTCCCGGTTCCAGCCCCGGGGCGTCCATGGCCCCTCCCGGGTCGTCGACCGGGACGCCTTTCCCTGGGAGGACGGGGAATGGACCGGCCTCCCCCTCGAGTCGTACATCCTCTACGAAATCCACGTGGGGACCTTCACGCCCGAAGGGACCTTCGACGCTGTCATCCCCCGCCTGGACGACCTGCGGGAGCTGGGCGTCACGGCAATCGAGCTGATGCCGGTGGCCCAGTTCCCGGGGAGCAGGAACTGGGGGTACGACGGGGTGTACCCCTTCGCCGTGCAGGACAGCTACGGGGGACCCGAGGGGTTGAAAAAACTCGTGAACGCCTGCCACCGGCGGGAAATGGCGGTCGTCCTCGACGTCGTATACAACCACCTGGGGCCCGAGGGGAACTACCTGGAGGATTTCGGGCCCTACTTCACCGACCGGTACCGGACGCCGTGGGGGGAGGCCCTCAACTTCGACGGTCCAGGCAGCGACGAAGTCCGTCGATATTTCCTGGAGAACGCCCTCTGCTGGCTTACCGAGTTCCGCATGGACGCCCTCCGGCTGGACGCGATCCACGGGATCATGGACTTCAGCGCGTACCCGTTTCTGTCGGAACTGGCCAACGCGGTGCGGGGGTTGGCCGAAAGGACGGAACGGAAAGTCTACCTGATCCCGGAGAGCGATCTGAACGACGCGCGGGTGATCACCCCGAAAGAGGAGGGGGGCTTGGGCCTTTCCGCCCAGTGGAACGACGACTTCCACCACGCCCTCCACGTCCTGCTGACCGGGGAGAAAGACGGATATTACGGGGATTTCGGCTCCGTCGACCATCTGGCCCGGGCGTACGCCGAGGGTTTCGTCTACGCGGGGCGGTATTCTGCCTATCGCAACCGCCGCCACGGCAATTCTTCCCGGCATGCAGCCGCGCGTCAACTGGTGGTCTTCTCCCAGAACCACGACCAGGTGGGGAACCGGATGCGCGCCGAGAGGCTTTCCGTGCTGGTATCCTTCGAGGCCCTGAAGCTCGCGGCGGGGGTTGTCCTTCTCTCTCCCTTCCTTCCCCTCCTCTTCATGGGGGAGGAGTACGGGGAAACCGCCCCGTTCCTGTACTTCATCAGCCATGCGGACGGAAATCTCATCGAGGCGGTGCGCAAGGGGCGCAAGGAGGAGTTCACCGCCTTCCGGTGGGAGGGGGAGATTCCCGATCCGCAGGACGAGGCGACGTTCCTCAAGTCCCGGATCGACTATGGGCTTCGGGAAGGGGGACACCACCGGACGCTGATGGAGTTCTACCGGGAGCTCCTGCTGCTCCGGAAGGATCACCCGGTGCTCTCCCGGCTGAGCAAGGAGGACATCGAGGTTACGGCCCGGGAAACCGAGAAGGTGCTTTTCGTGCGCCGGTGGAGAGGCTCCGGCCAGACCGCGACGGTCTTCCATTTCGGCTCCGACCCCGTCTCTCTCTCGCTGCCCTTTCCTCCCGGCCGGTGGGAGAGACTCGTGGATTCCTCCGACGGGAGGTGGGGCGGACCCGGAAGCCCGGCCCAGGAGAGTCTGCGGTCCCATGGAACCGTCACGCTTTCCCTGAATCCCCTGTCGATCGCCCTGTTCTCGAAGGCGTAAAGGAGGCCGTCCACCGATGGAGCGCTACGTCTGCATCCACCCCACGCTGAAAGGGAAGACGCTCTTCATCACCGGGGCCAGCCGCGGCATCGGCAAGGCGATCGCCCTCCAGGCGGCCGCCGACGGCGCGAACGTCGTCATCGCCGCCAAGACCGTCGAACCCCATCCGAAGCTCCCGGGGACGATCCACACGGCCGCCAAGGAGATCGAGGGGGCAGGCGGCAAGGCTCTGCCTGTCCCGGTGGACGTGCGCTTCGAGGACCAGATCGAAGCGGCGGCCGCGAAGGCCGCGGAGACGTTCGGGGGGATCGACATCCTGGTGAACAACGCCAGCGCCATCAGCCTCACCGGCACGCTCGCGACCCCGATGAAGCGGTTCGACCTCATGTTCGGCGTGAACGTCCGCGGGACCTACGCCTGCTCCAAGGTGTGCATCCCGTATCTTCGGAAGTCGGTCAACCCGCACATTCTTACCTTAAGCCCTCCCCTCGCCATGGACCCGAAATGGTTCCAGTACCACTGCGCCTACACGATGGCGAAGTACGGAATGAGCATGTGCGTGCTGGGAATGGCCGAGGAGTTCCGGGACGCCGGGATCGGGGTCAACGCCCTGTGGCCGCGGACCGTGATCGCCACGGCAGCGGTCGCGATGCTGGGCGGGGCGGTCGACCTGAAAAACTGCCGCAAGCCCGAGATCGTGGCCGACGCGGCCCACGCAATCCTCATGCGCGACAGCCGTACCTGCACGGGGAACTTCTTTATCGACGAGGAAGTCCTTGCAGCCGAAGGGGTTACGGATTTCTCCCGCTACGCGTACGAGCCCGGCGCCGACCTTCTCCCGGACCTCTTCCTCGACTGACGAAGGGGGTTTGCTTCTTTCGGAAAGAAAAAGGGAGGCCACCCTGCCACAAGCGGCCCCCCTTTTCCCAGGCTCACCAATCGGAGGGAAATGATGAGTGCTAATCCTTAGACGCGCAAGCCGGGATAAAGGTTCCCGCCCGACTTAAAAACCCAGTTTTCCGAGAAAATACGGCATCTGTTTGCGCCACCACGGCCAGTCGTGATTCACGTCGTGCCCCCAGAAATCGACCCAGGCCGGAACCTGCTTCTCCTCGAGAATCGTTTTCAGGGCCCGGGCGTCCGCCAGCATCTCGTCCTCCCAGGCGCCCTGCCCGACGCAGATCACGATCTTGCTCATCCGGTACCGGTCCAGGTACCAAGGGTCCGACAGGCCGGGAAGGTAGGCGAGCGGGACGTGGACGTAGATGTTTTCGTCCATGTAGTCCCCGATGAACCCGCGAAGCTGGTAGACTCCGCTCAGCGCGATGACGGCGTCGAACACATCCGGGTGGCGGAAGAAGAAATTCGCGGAGTGATATCCCCCCATGCTGCATCCGGTCGCCATGAGCCCCCGGGAGAAGCCGCGGCCCCGGATGAAGGGGACGACCTCGGACACGACGTACCGGTCGTACTCGTTGTGCTTCTGGACGCGCACGGCCGGGTGGGCCCCGCGGTTCAACCAGGACTCGTTATCCACGCTGTCCATGGTGAACAGGACGATCCGGCCCTCCTCGAGGAACGGCCGAACCGCATTCACCATCCCGAAATCCTCGTACTCGTAGAACCGTCCCCCCGCGGCGGGAAACACGATAACGGGTTTCCCGCCGTGTCCATACACCTTCAACTCCATCTCCCGGTTGAGGTACCCGCTCCACCAGCGGTGGTACTCGACGTTCACGGCTCCATCCTTTTTCCGGCGGACGTTTCTATTTCAGTTCCAGAATGAACCCGGCCACCTCGCGGATCTCCCCCAGGTCGGCCGAGCGCGCCAGGTAGCCGTAGTCGCCGATCGCGGCGCGGAAGATCGAGTCGATCCTCTCATGGTGGGGGATCCGGTGCCCGTAGGCGAGCAGGATCTCCTCGTGGGAGTGCGCGTATTCCTTTCGGTCTTTCCTCCCGATGTAGCAGCAGTGGTAGGGGCGCGACCAGGCGCCGGCGAACCGGTTGTGCACGACCACGTTCGCCCATTCCCCGTAGATGTCGATGTCGTTGGCGTAGTTGAACATGTCCGTGGTGAGCCCCCCCGGCGGGCGCATGTTGACCTCGAGGCCGACGATCTTGTCGTCCCGGTCCCTCCGGAAGAACTCGAGGTGGAAGAACCGCTCCCGCACGGCGAACTCCGCAAGGACCCTGCGCCCGGCCTCCTCCAGGTCCGGCGGGATCTCCCTCAGGGAGTAGTAGTACATGTGGTCGTCCGCGTTGACCGTCTCCATGATCCCCTGGCTGAAGGCGTGGGAGGTGAAAAACACGGGGTTGCCGTCCCGGTCCGCGAGCCCGTCGAAGGAGAAGAGCCGCCCCGCGACGAATTCCTCCAGAAGAAAGTCCCCGGGGGGCCTGGTCGAAAAAAACCGGGCCAATGCGCCGTCGTTTTCGATCTTGAACGTCGTCGCCGCCCCGACGCCGATGTCCGGCTTGGCCACCACGGGGTAGCCGGTTTCCCCCACGAGCCGCCTTCCCTCTTCCAGGGACCGCACCACCTCGCCCCGGGGCACGGGCACGCCCGCCCGCACGAATTTTTCTTTCATCCGCGATTTGCTCTTGATCGCGGCGATCCCGTCCGCCTGGATGCCTGCCACGTGAAAGTCCGTGCGAAGGCGGGCCTCCGGTTCCAGCCAGTACTCGCTGTGGGAGTCGATCCGGTCGATCTTCCCGTACCGGTGCGTGAAGTACCCGCAGGCGCGCAGGAGTTGCCCGTAATCGTGCATGTCGTCCACCCGGTAATATTCCGTCAACGCCTGCCGCAGCTCGGGCCGAAGCGTTTCGTACGGCGCGTCGGCAAGGCCCAGGACGTTCACCCCCAGGTTCCGGAGCCGGACGCAAAACGGGTAGTAATTGGGGGGGAAATGGGGGGACAGGTAGACAAAATTCATTCCTGTAAAGTAGCCCCGCCGGTTCGAAACGTCCAGTCCCCGGCGGAAAAAAAACGAACCTTTCGGGGCCGGGGCTTGTCCATGGGGGTAAGAAGGGCGGCCGCCCGAAAATAAATTGGCTTGGAAAGGAGAAATACGATGAAAACGGGTTGCGTCGCCTTCCTCCCGGAACGGCGGTACCGCTGGTCGATGTCGGTTTTGCTGCTGCTCGCATGGGCGACGGCCGCTTCGGCGGCCATCGTGGATGTGGAAGTCGTCTCCGACCGCAAAGGCTTGCTCCCGCTCTACCGCGCCGGGTCGGCCGGCCGGGGCGACACCTACCGGGCCTATGTGGAGGCGGAAAAAGGGGAGCTGTACGGGATCAGGATACGCAACAACACGGGGCGGCGCATAGGCGTCGTCGTGGCCGTGGACGGGCGGAACATCGTCTCCGGCGAAAAGTCGACCCTGCGAAAAACCGAGCGCATGTACATCCTGGGCCCGTACGAGTCGGCGGACTACGACGGATGGCGCACGGCCCGGGACACGGTCAACCGGTTCTACTTCACGGACCCCGGGGACTCGTATGCCGGCGCGTTCGGCGACCACTCGGCAATGGGAGTGGTGGCCGTCGCGGTGTACCGCGAGAAGGACCCTCCCCCTCTTCCCCGGTTCTCCCAGCGGGAAAGGGAGCCGATGGGGCAGGAGGACGGGGGCGGGGCCCGGGAACCCGGGCCGATGGGCGCGGAGGAGTCCGCGCGGGGGAAACGCGCCCCGGAGAAAAGCGGGGATGTCGCGGGCACCGGGTTCGGGGACGAGAAATATTCCCCCTCGGTCCGCGTCCGGTTCACCCCGGAGCGCCGGGTGGCCGAGCGCCATTTCCTCAAATACGAGTGGCGGAACTCGCTCTGCCGGAAGGGGGTCATCGACTGCCGGTTTACCCGGAACCGGTTCTGGGACGACGCCGGCGACGGGTTCGCCCCGTATCCGCCCGGCAGGCGCGAGAGAAAGGCCGAGTAGATGGGGGGCCGCAGGAAAACGCGGTGGCGTAACCTCGTCGTCCCCGGCCGGGCGGCCGGCGGTTCCGCCGGTCCCCTCCCGGCCGGCTTGTTGTCGGGAATCCGGTCTTGCCGGTGGAATTGGCCTTCCGGGTTCGATATGATGCTTCTTCCCCCGCGCGTTTCCGCGCCGTACGGACCCGGGGGAAAGCACGGGAAGGACGGGAGGAGCGAGATGGGTTTCGACCCCGACATGTTCCTGACGCGGTACGCCGATGCCTTCAACGCCCGCGACCCGGAGAAGCTGCGGACGTTTTTCGCTCTCGACGACCCCCGGTTCGCGGTGTTCGAGGATTTCTCGAAGGACCTTTTCGACGGGGAGACCTACGGGGCCATCCTCGAAGGGACATTCGACGCCTCCGGGGAGATGTCGTTCGAGCTGCTGCGGTGCGACCGCTTCGGCGACTTCGCAATCGTCCACGGCATCCAGAAGATCGTCGACGAGGAAGAGGAGGAGGGAGGCGTGCTCGCGGAGTCCCTGGTCCGGGCCACGATGTGGGTCACCGTCCCGGGCGAAAAGGCCCGCGTCGTCGTGGCCCACTTTTCCTCCCTGCCGTCCGCCGC
>DATEXR010000137.1 GCA_035256765.1 Candidatus Deferrimicrobiaceae bacterium
GGACAGCTCGCGCGCCATCTCCCCGCGGATCTCGAGGAGCTTCTCCTCGATCCGCCGGGAGATTCCGTCCAGCCCCTTGAGGAAGCTCTCCGACACTTCCTGGCGGATCCGGGCGATCGCGTCCGCCTCCCCCCTCGCCAGTTCCGCGGCGGTCGACCGCAGCGCGTCGGTGAACCCCTTTTCCATCCGGTCCAGCCGGTCCTGGAGAGGGGCGGTCCGGCGAAGCAGAACGACAGCGAGGGTGACCACGACCGCAACGAGGGTAAGTACGGGGAGAAGTTCCATGATACGATATGCCCGCCTTGTGGATCGAACCGGGATCCCGCCCCGCGGCGAAGGCGCCGCTTCCGCCCGTCGGGCCGTTTCGTCGCCGCAGCGCGGCGCGGTTACCAGGAAGAGTAGCACAAGAAATCGGATCGGGGGGGGTTCGTGCGGGTTCCCAAGAAGCTGGCGATCTTCGGATTCAATCTCTGCGCGTCGATCTTCATCGGACTTTGCGTGTACGGATTGCTGATCTACACCGAAGAGGTGACACAACCTCCCGGAGGGATCCTCTCGTCGCTATTTTTCGGAGTGGTCACCGTCGGCTGCATCGCCGGGATCGGCTATTTCGGGACCCAGTGGGACAGGCGAAAAGCCGAGGAAGGCGGCGGTGCGAAACGCTCCCCATCCTCCGGTCCGGGAAAAACCGGGGAACCGCCGGACGGGATCACCCGGCGGCCGCCAACCTCCGGTTGAGGCGAGCCCTCACCTTCTCCTCGGGCGTGTCGCGATCGCAAAGGGGCGGGCCGGGAATCTGCTACCCGGATTCCCCGAGGGCCCCCATGACGTATTGGAGGGTCACCTGCGCCACGAGATAATCGCGCCGTGCGCGGGCGAGGTTCCCTTTCGCCTGGGTGAGGTTGAGCTGCGCGTCGTCCACGTCCAGGCGGGTCTTGACCCCGAATTCGAATCCCTTTTCGGCCATCGTGACCAGCCGTTCCGCCTGGGCGACGGTGCCGGAGAGCGCCTTGACGATCTCGCCGGATTCCCGGACGGCGTCGACCGCCCCGCGCACCTCGAGTGCGATGGAGTCGAGGAGTTTCGCCTCGTCGATCCGCAAGGTTCGCTCATCGCTTTTCGCCTGGGCCACCTTTCCTCTCGTGCGAAGGCCGTCGAAAATAGGGTAGGTGAGGACCAGACCCGCCGTCCACACGTTTCCGTCCGCTTCGGATTCGCCGACGTCGAGCTCCCGCCATCCGTACTTCGCCTGCAGGTCCAGGCGGGGCTTGTCATAGGCGTTGGCGATC
>DATEXR010000138.1 GCA_035256765.1 Candidatus Deferrimicrobiaceae bacterium
GGGTATTCCGCGTAGCGCCTCGGCATTCCCTCGAACCCCAGGATGAACTGGGTGAAAAAGGTGACGTTGAAGCCGATGAACATCAGCAGCCAGGCAGGGCGCGCCATCTTTTCGCTGAGCATCCTGCCGGTCATCTTGGGAAACCAGAAGTGCAGACCTGCCAGAAGCCCCATCACCGTCCCCCCCACCATGGTGTAATGAAAATGGGCGACGATGAAGTAGGTGTCGTGTACGTGGATGTTCGCCCCCAGGGCCCCCAGGTACATCCCCGTGAGCCCGCCGACGACGAAGAGAAAGATGAAGGTCAGGGCGTACAGCATGGGGGACTCGAAGGTGATGGATCCCCGGTACATCGTGGCGATCCAGTTGAAGACCTTGATCGCCGTGGGAATGGCCACGGAGTAGGTCAGGAGGGAGAAGATGATCGCCGCCGTGCCGGACATCCCGGTGACGAACATGTGGTGGCCCCAGACGAAGAACCCGAAAACGGCGATCGCTACGGAGGAGTAGGCGATCGCCTTGTACCCGAAGATCGGCTTCCGGGAGAAGACCGGGATGACCTCGGAGATGATCCCCATCGCGGGGAGGATCATCACATAGACGACGGGATGGGAGTAGAACCAGAAGAAGTGCTGGAAGAGTATGGGGTCGCCTCCCTTCGCCGGATCGAAGAAGCCCACCCCGAGGACCCGTTCCATGGCGAGCAGCAGGAAAGTGATCCCCACGACCGGCGTCGCAAGCACCTGGATGATGCTGGTGGCGTACATCGACCAGATGAAAAGCGGCATCCGGTGCCACGTCATCCCCGGCGCCCGGAGCTTGTGGATCGTCACCAGGAAGTTCAGGCCCGTGAGGATGGAGGACATGCCGATGAGAAAGACTCCGAAGGAGAGGGTCGTAACGTCGGCGGCGGTCCGCGCGGAATAGGGGGTGTAGAAGGTCCACCCCGTGTCCATCGGCCGGACGAGGGAGGCCAGGATCACGACGATCCCCGCCACGAAGATCCAGTAGCTCATCAGGTTGAGCCGGGGGAAAGCCACGTCCCGCGCGCCGATTTGCAGCGGGATGAAGAAGTTCCCCAGACCCGAGGGAATCGCGGGGATGATGAACAAAAAGATCATCAGGGCCCCGTGCATGGTGAACATCACGTTGTAGGTCTGGCTGGTGAATATGTGCTGCCCGGGAAACATCAGCTTGATGCGGATCAAGAGAGCGAAAACTCCACCCACCAGAAAAAAGAAGAGGGTGGTGTACAGGTACATCGCCCCGATCCGCTTGTGGTCCAGGGTATAGGCCCAGGCCCAGAACCCTTTCGCCTCGAGGTAGCCTCGGGGGGCGTCACCGTTCCGCGGCCGTTCCCCGTTCCACGTCGTTTCCCGCATCGGTCTTTCCGCCTCTCCTTCCGTTTTTCCCCCATGCGATGACCGAAAGGGGGAGTTGGATGCGCAAAAAACCTATCGTTTCAACGTTTTTAGGTAGGCAACGATGGCGGAGAGGTCCTCCTCCGATATTTTCCCTTTGAATTCCGGCATAACGTTGGGAAAACCCTTAACGACTTTCGCCTTGGGCTGGTTGATCGATTCCCTGAGATACGCCTCGTCGGCGGTCGCCGTCCCGCCGCCCTCGAGCTCGACCTGCCTGCCGAACAGCCCCTGAAACGAGGGCCCGACCCTGACCGACCCATCGACGGAGTGGCACCCCAGGCACCCGAGAGTTTCGGTCAGATCTTTCCCCTTCCGCGTCGAAGGGGCTTCCTTTCCCTCTCTTTCCTCCTTCTCAACGGCCTTCTCCCCCTCCTTCTTCTTCTCCTCCTCTCTGTCCCCGGAAAGGGATCTCAGGTAGGCGATGATCGCGCCCACGTCGTCGGGGGAAAGGCTCCCTTTGAAGGTGGGCATGACGGCCGGGTACCCCTTCACCACCTTGGCTTTGGGATCGAGGATCGACTCCCGGAGGTATTCCTCGTCCGCGGTCACGGAGGTCCCGTCCGCGAGGAGGACCTTCCGGCCGAAACTTTGC
>DATEXR010000139.1 GCA_035256765.1 Candidatus Deferrimicrobiaceae bacterium
CAAGGGTCCCGAACAGGGCACCCATGATCCCCGGGTTGCCGTGGGTCGATATGAAAATGAGGTCGCATTTCTTTTCCTTTGCCACCTTCAGGATGCCGTCCACCGGGGATTCCCCGGCAATATGAACCGGCTCACAGGGGATACCCACTTCGGTGCACATCTTTTCTGCGACCTCCAGCGCCTTGCTTGCCAGTTCCTTATGTGCTTCCTCCGCGTGAGCCATGGCTGCTTTCGCCTTCTTGACATCCGAGGGGGAGAACAGAACCTCGGGGTGATACATATCCAGGATTTCCTGGGCGGAAAGCTTCCCCGTTATATGAACGGCCGTTATTTTGGCTCCGAGAGCTTTGGCAAGCACGACTCCGTGGCAAATGCCGAATGCGCATTTTCCTAACCCGTCTGTCGGTAACAGGATGTTTTTATACATAAAATCTCCTTCTTTATGCACCCGTCTCTGCCTTCCGGGGGAACGCTCTGATCGGGTGCTGATGAGAACTGTAATAAATATTATGTTGTTCGAGGACCTCGTTGCGCAAGCGTTAAAATCAAATCAGTTCGACGTCTTATGCAGGGGGGTGCACGGAATGTCAGGGAGCTGGCCCGTGGCGCTGCGAAGCCCCTTTATCCTATTTCTCCCGGGCGAAAAGCTTCAGGACGATGAGGATGAGGGGGGCCAGGTGGAAAAGGAGGTCGAGGATGTCGATCGGCTTCCGAAGCGTCCCCTGCACGAGCATCCGGAGTTTCTCCACGAGGTGCGGCTCCGGGCGGAACGGCGCCAGTCCCAGGAGGACGGCGGCGAAGATCAGCGGCCCCCAGCCCAGTTTGTTCAGGAACTCCCACATGTTCACTTCCTGAACGTCTCGTACCCGAGAACCAGGACCGCCCCGCCGACGATGACCGCAAGGTTCAGCGTCATCGAGAACCCGTGCAGGCGGGAGAACTCGCGCCGCGCCAGGTCCTCTTCGGGGACCGTTACCCGCGAGATGATCGTTTCGCGAACCTCCGCCATGCGGGGCGCAAGGCCGTACGTGTGGTACAAGAGGATCGCCAGGGAGAAAACGACGATCGCGGTCCCGGCCTGTTGCCGGGCCCCGGAAAAGGCCTCCCCAGCCGCTGCCCGCGCAGCGAGGGCAACGACGGCTACGCCCAGGCAGAAGCGGAAATAGACGGGGAAGATGGCCCCGACGATCTTTCCGGCGCTCTCCGACGACTGGGTCCGGAAGATCGAGGGGGTCACGAGGAAGGAAAACACCGACATCCCCCCGACCCAGAGGGCCAGGGCAAGTCGGTAGACGGCGGAGGCGATTGGATGCATTCGGTTTCTTCCTTCCTGATCGATTTTTTGGTTTGATGCCGGGGATCAACAAGAAGGTTCCCTCGCCCGGGGGTTAAGGGGCCCTGCCGACTTTCGGGATCCTGCCGGACAGGACGACAATGATAAAATACACGCGGATTCGGCGCGGGCAGGATGGCAGCGTCAGGGGAGGGAAGATGAGCGTCGCAGGCCGAAGGAAGGCAGGAAGCGGGATGCACGATCGGGTCGACGCGGGGAGAAGAGGCGTTCTCCGGGTCTTCGGATGCGCCGCCGCCGCGGTCGCCGCCGCCCCGGTGATCCGGGGAGCGCGGGCGTGGGCAGCCGTTTCCCCTTCCGCCGGCGGGGGGGAAACGAGGGTCCTCGGCTCGACGGGGATCCGGGTCGCGACGGTGGGGATGGGCGCCATGATCACCCGGGACGCGGACGTGATCCGCTACGCCGTCGACCACGGGGTGAACTAC
>DATEXR010000140.1 GCA_035256765.1 Candidatus Deferrimicrobiaceae bacterium
CCGCGGCTTTCGACCGACGCGTACGGGACACAGATCCTGCAGATGACGCACGCCTCTCTCCTCCGGATGGACGCGGCGGGAAATCCCCTTCCGGATCTCGCGGAGCGCTGGGAGGAGCGGTCTCCCACCGAGATCGTGTTCCGGTTGCGCAGCGGAGTGCGTTTCCACGACGGGAGGGAGCTCTCCTCCGCGGACGTCCGCTACACGTTTCAATGGATGCTTGACCCCCGGAACCGGTCCCCGCACCGGTCGACATACAAAACGATCCGGGCGATCGAGGCCCCCGACGTTCGCACGGTCGTCTTCCGGCTTTCGGAGCCGTTCGCCCCGTTCCTTGCCGGCATGGTGCGGGGGATCGTGCCCGCCGGATCCCCGGCGGCGGGATATTCCCCCCCGATCGGGGCAGGGCCCTACCGGGTGGACGACTACCAGCCCGACGCCGGTATCCGTCTTTCGCGGTTCGAGGGATACTACGGCGGGATCCCGGGCATCGAAAAGGTCGTCGTCAAGTTCCTCCCGGACAGCAATGTGAGGTTCCTCGAACTTACGAAGGGGAGCGTCAACTTCGTGCTGAACGGAGTGGACCCCGACCTGATCCCCGCCGCCCTGAAAAACGGGAACCTGGTGACCGAGGAGGACGCCGGAAGCAACGTTTCCTACCTCGGGTTCAACCTCCTTGACCCGGTCCTGTCCGACGCGCGGGTGCGGCGGGCCATCGCCATGGCCATCGACCGCGGGGCGATCGTCCGGACCTTGTGGAAGGGCCACGCGGACCTTGCCGACTCCATCCTCGCCCCGGGCTTCTGGGCCCATGAAAAAGGGATCCCCCCCCTGCCGTACGACCCCGCCGCGGCAAGGCGTCTTCTGGACTCGGCCGGCGACCGCGACCCGGACGGCGAGGGGCCGAAACCCCGCTTCCGGCTGACGTACAAGACGTCGCAGAACGAGTTGCGGCGGCGGATCGCGGCCGTCATCCAGGAGCAGCTGCGCCAGGTCGGAATCGCCGTGGAGGTCCAGTCCCTGGAGTGGGGGACCTTCTTCTCGGACATCCGGAGGGGGAACTTCCAGCTGTACGGCCTGACCTGGGTCGGAATCGCGGACCCGGACATCTATCACTACGCCTTCCACTCCGGGGAGACTCCCCCCGAGGGAGCCAACCGGGGAGGCTACCGGAAACCCGAGGTCGACCGGCTGGTGGAGGAAGGCCGCCGGGAACCGTCGCGGGAGAAACGGAAAACGATCTACGGAAAAGTGCAGCGGATCCTTGCCCGGGACCTGCCTGTTTTCCCCCTCTGGATCAACCGGAACATCCTCGTCCGGGACCGGCGGCTCGTCGGCTTCGTCATCACACCGGACGAGGATTACGCCTCCGTCAAGGAGATGACCCTCCGGAAGGGAGAGGAAGCCGGGAAATGAGGAGGTACCTTTTCTCCCGTCTCCGGCAGATGGTCCCCGTCGTTTTCGGCGTGGTGACGGTCGTCTTCCTCCTGATCCATCTCATCCCCGGCGACCCCGTCGAGATCATGCTGGGCGAGAGCGCCCTTCCGGCCCAGAAGGAGGAACTGCGCCGGGAGCTTCGCCTGGACCGCCCCCTGGCCGTCCAGTACGGCGATTTTCTCCTCGGAGTGGCGCGGGGGGACCTGGGCACCTCCTTCCGGAGCCGGGAACCGGTGCTGCGGGAGATCCTCCGGAGGGTTCCCGCGACCCTCCTCCTCTCGGCCGCCTCGATGACCGTGGCTCTTCTCCTCTCGATTCCCCTCGGAATCCTGTCCGCGATGCGGCAGCACACCCTTCTCGACCATCTCTGCGGCCTCCTGGCGATGCTCGGCCTGTCGATGCCCAACTTCTGGCTGGGGCCCCTGCTGATCCTGGTCTTCTCCATCGGCCTCGGGCTTTTTCCCGTCTCGGGGTATGGGACCGCCGGCCACCTGGTGCTTCCCGCCGTGACGATGGGGACCGGGATGGCGGCGATCCTCATGCGGATGCTGCGCTCCCAGCTCCTGGAGGAGATCCGGCAGGACTACGTGCGGGCGGCGTCCGCCCGGGGGCTCTCCCGTCGGGCCGCGGTGGTGCGCCACGCGCTCGCGAACTCCCTCATCCCCGTCCTCACGGTGCTGGGCCTGCAGTTCGGCGCGCTTCTTTCCGGCAGCATCATCACGGAGACGATCTTCTCCTGGCCCGGGATCGGCCGCCTCACCGTACAGGCGATCGACGCCCGGGATTACCCGCTGGTTCAGGGGTGCATCCTGTTCATCGCCCTCTGCACGGTGACCGTGAATCTCCTGACCGATCTCCTTTACTCCTGCCTCGACCCGAGGATCCGGTATGAGTGAACGGCTTTCCCGGAGAACGCTCGCGAGGCGGGTGGCAAGACACCGGGGGGCCGTCGCCGGGCTCGCCGTCGTGGTCCTTCTGCTGATCGTGGCGGCGTTCGCCCCCCTGCTCGCCCCGTTCGACCCGGGGGCGCAGGCGCTCGACTCCGGGCTTTCCGGCCCCTCGCGGTCCCACTGGCTCGGGCAGGACCGGCTGGGCCGGGATCTGCTGAGCCGCCTCCTCCACGGCGCGCGCATCTCGGTCGCTGTGGGGCTGGGCACCGTCTCCCTGTCGCTTGCGATCGGTCTCCTTGTCGGGTCGGCATCGGGTTTTTTCGGCGGGAAGGTCGACCACCTCTTCATGCGGCTTGCCGACGTCCTTCTCGCCTTTCCCGGGATCCTGCTCGCCATCGCGATCACCTCCGTCCTCGGGCCATCGCTTCGCAACGTCCTCATCGCGCTGTCCGCCCTCGGTTGGGTGGGGTACGCCCGGCTGATCCGCGGCCAGATCCTCAAGGTCCGGGAGATGGAGTTCGTCCAGTCGGCAAGAGCGGTCGGCACCCCTCCTGCGCGTCTCCTCCGGGTCCACATCCTTCCGAACGCGATCTCGCCCGTCATCGTCGAGGCCACCTTCGGGATCGCGCGGGCGATCGTCGCGGAGGCGGGCTTGAGCTTCCTGGGGCTCGGGGTTGCGCCCCCCACCCCCTCCTGGGGGGCGATGATCAGCGAGGGAAGGCATTTCCTCTTCGTCGCGCCGCACCTGACCACC
>DATEXR010000141.1 GCA_035256765.1 Candidatus Deferrimicrobiaceae bacterium
TCGAGATTCGCGAGGAAGATGATCCCGAGATGCACCGGGTGGACGTCGAATGCCGTCGCAAGGGGGGCGATGATCGGAACGACGACGACGATCGCCGAGAAAATGTGCATGAAGGACCCGACGACAAGCAGAAACACGTTCAGGATGAGGAGGAAGACGAACCGGGAGTGGATCGTCTGGCGGACCCACTGGAAGATCGTCTGCGGCACCCCCGCGTCGATCAGGTATCCCGTGAGACCCGTCGCCGCCGCGAGGAGGAGGAGGAATCCCCCCACGAGGCACGCGGACTCCGTCCCCGCCTCGGGAAACTGTCTGCGCAACCCGACGTCGCGGTGAACGAACACCTCGACGCAGAAGGCGTACAGGACCGTCATCGCGGCCGCTTCCACAGTCGTGGCGAACCCGCCGAAGATCCCCAGAAGAACGATCACCGGAAGAAGGATGTCCCATTTCGCCTCCCACACCGCCCCGCCAAGCTCCGCCAGCGAAAAGGGGGTGCGCCTCGCGCCCGAGAGGACCCCCGTCCGCACACCCCACCCGGTCATGAGCAGGACGAGCAGGACCCCCGGAAGAAACCCGCCGAGAAACATCTTGTCCACCGGGATCCCCCCCACCACCGCGTACAGGATCACCGGCAGGCACGGCGGGAAGAGGAGCCCGAGCGACCCCGAGGCCGTGAGGAGCCCGAAAGAGAACCTCTCGGGGTATCCCTCCGCGAGAAGAGCCGGCAGCAGTATCCCTCCCAGCGCGACGATCGTCACGCCCGATGCGCCGGTAAACGTCGTGAAGAACGTGCAGACGAGCACCGTGACCACGGCGATCGCGCCGGGCATCCAGCCCAACATCGCGCGGAAGAGCCGGACGAGGCGTTGGGAGGAGTTGCCTGCCGTGAGGATGTACCCCGCGAAGGTGAACAGGGGGATTGTGGCCAGCGTCGGGGAGGTCACCAGCCGGTACATCTCCACCGGGATGGAGGCGAGAGGGACCTGGGAATACCGGAAGAGGAGGACTGCCAAGCCTCCCAGGGCGGCGAACAGGGGAGCGCCGAGGAACACGGCCGCGGCGAGGACGATGAGGGAGGCCGCGAAGGGGGCGCCCCGGGACAAAAGGTCGGACGAGACGGCGAGGGCGCCTGCCACCGCGAGAGCGGCCGTCACCGTCCGCCCCCCCCAGGTATCGGAGGAAAGCCGAACGAGCCGCCATGCGACCAGGGCGAACCCCAGGGGGATCGCCGCCTCGGCCAGCCAGACGGGCAGCAAGGGGAGAAGATACCTGCCGTCGGCCCACTCGATCCTGACGAGGGTGAACCCCGCGTAACCGAGGAGGAGAGAAACGGACGCGGAAACGGACGCGGTGAAGACCGACGCCGGCTTCCGGAAGACCTCCGGGAACCATCCCGTGACCGCCCCGATGGACAGAAGACGCCCGTCCCGAGCGGCGATCGCTCCCCCCAGAAACCCGATCCAGAGAGTCCCGTGCTGGACGAGCGTCGTCGAGCCGGGGATCCCGGTCCGCCAGAGCCATCTGCCGACGATCTCCAGGATCGGCAGGAGAGCCATCGCACAGAGGATCGCGACGGACACCGCGTTTTCCGCCCTGCGCAGGAAAACGATCCCCCCTGTTTCCCGAAGAGGCGTGCCTTCGGCCTTCCCCGCCGGAGGCACCGAAACGCCCCCTTTCTCCGGGTTCACCGGGTCATCGCCCTTCCCGGGCCCGCGGAACTGCGGAATTCGTCCCGGTACTTCCGCACCGCATCGAAAACGTCGGCAGGGATGATCTTCCCCCGGATCTGCGGGTAAATGTCCTCGACGATTTTCCGCCACTCCGCCTCGACCGAAGGAGAAACATGAGTGATCTTCAGTCCGTTATTCACCATCGCCTTCATCGCTTGCTCGTTCAGGTTGCGGATCTCGCGCCGGAGGCGCTCGCTGGCGCTCCGGGACACCTCCAGGATCTTCGGCCTTACCTCCTTGGGGATCTTCTCCCAGGCCCTCTTGTCGATGATCGTGGCGCCGGTAAGCGGCGCCCACTTGAGGTCGGCCATGTTCGGGGCGAGGGCGAACCACTGGAAGGCCAGCGCGGCAAGGGGCGTCGCGTTGAAGGCGTCGATCAGCCCCGTCTGCAGGCCGGGAAGGATGTCCACCACCGAAATCGGCACGGGACGGAACCCCGCTTCCTTGTACAGCTGCGTGAGGGGGACGTCCCCGGCGCCGATATACAGCTTCATCGCCTTCATTTCCGCGGGATGCGTGAACGGCTCCCGTGCGAAGAAGTGGACCCATCCCGCGTCCCCCCAGTTGAGGACGATGTATCCCTTCTCCTCGAGGCGCTTCTCCAGCAGAGGGGAGAGACGGTCGCGGACGTAGTCGAACTCCTCCTCGGAGGCGTACATCATCGGCACGTGCAGGCCGTAGAAGGAACGGTCGAGGAAGGCAAGTCCCATGCCCGTGATCGCCGTGGCCTGCAGCTGCCCCACCCGCATCTTTCGGAGCATCGCATCCTCGTCCCCTACCACTCCTCCGGGATAGATGCGCAGGATGACCTCTCCCCCGGAGACTTTTCCCCATTCCTCCCCCATCTCCCGCAGGACGCGGTGCCACGACGACCCCTCCGGGGCGAGGGTCGCCATCTTGATCACCGTGGGCCCGGCGTACGCCGCGGCGCGGAAAGAGACGAGGAACAGCAGAACCGCGGCCCCCGCCGCCCTACTCCAGAAAGAGATCATCCCCCCTCCCTTCGAGCCATCTCGCCTTGCGCTGCGCCAGGAGATTGGCGAGCCGGAACTCCGGGGCCTCCCCCCGCACGTCAAAGGCGAGCGCCCGGGAAAGAAGCCCCCGGAACTCCTCCCGGTTCTGCGTTCTCACGGAAACCGTCTCGGCGAATGTCACCAGGGGGGAGATCCGCTTCCCGCCGCCGAGTTCCATCGCGCGCTCGAAATGCCGTTTCGCCTCGGCCAGGCCCCCCCCCATCGCCTCGGGGCGCCCCCCTTCGAACGCGATGAAGTATTCGTGAATCGCCCCGTGATCGTAATCCTCCTGCAGCGCAAGGGCGCGGCGCATGAGCGATTCGCACCGGGGAAGGTCCGCGAGCATGGAAGGGTCGGCCCCCGAGAGGGAGATCGCAAGGCTCCAGGAGGCAGCGGTCCAGAAAAGCAGAGGGACGTCCTCCCGGCCGGCCGTCGCGGCCGCGCCCTTCGGGTCCGTTCCCAGCCGTTTCCCGAAACCGGGGTGCGCGGCCTCGAGACCTCTCATGCCGTACCCCTTCGCCCGCAGGAGGAGGCGCTTCGACCGTTCCCTGCCTGCGTCCCCCCGCTCCCTGTCCGTCTCTTCCAACGCGTCCTGCAGGACGAACGCCGAAGCGTATTGCGCGAACCCCCGGACGAGGGAGAGGAGCAACCCCCGGTGGGCGGGCTCCTGCGCGAGAACGTATTCCTCCGCCTTGAGCGCGAAAGGAGCGGCCTCCCGCACAAGCTCCGGGTCGTCGTCGGCGCTGAAGATCTGCCCTCCGGACGACATGACATTCGCCACCCGCGAAACGACGTAGGCCCGGGGGGAACACCCCCCGGACGCCACCCCGAGGAGCAGGGCGAGCAGCGTCGGGAGCGCGCAAAACCTATATTCCGTTGGATGCCTCCTCCGGGACCGCGATTCCCAGCGCCTCGCTCACCTTCTGGCCCAGCTCCCGGCGACGGAACGGCTTCTGGAGAAACCCCGAAAACCCCGAGGCCAGGACTTCCGCGATCCTCCCCCTGTCGTCGTACCCGCTGGCCAGAACGGCTCGGGCGGAGGGGGAGATCCGTCGAATCTCGGCAAACGCCTGTTCCCCCGTCATCCGCGGCATCATCATGTCGAGCAGGACGAGGTCGATCCGGCCGTTCCGCTCCCGGTAAAGGTCGACCGCCTCCTTTCCGTCACGGGCCTCCAGAACGCGGTATCCGAACGACTCCAGCATGGCGCGGACCATCGCCCTCACGTCCTCCTCGTCGTCGGCGACCAGGATGGTTCCCGTCCCGCACACGGGAAACGTCTCCTTCCTCTCCACCGCGGGGGCCTCCCCGTCCACCGCGGGGAACGAGAGGGTGAACGTCGTCCCCTTGCCCGCTTCCGAGGTCACCCGGATCGACCCCCCATGCCCCTCCAGGATGCCGCGGACCGCCGCCAGCCCCAGGCCGCGGCCGATGAACTTCGTCGAGAAGAACGGCTCGAAGATCCGCGACACCGTTTCCGCATCCATGCCGGACCCCGTGTCCGACACCTCGAGCACCGTCCTCGTCCCCGCCTCCGGAGAAAACCCTCCGGAGCCGACCGTCCGTTCCGCCCGGTTTCCGCCGGATTCCCCGCGGGAGGGGCCGTCGGGGGGATTTTCCTCCGTCCGGGTCCGGAGGGTGAGAACCCCTCCGTCGGGCATCGCCTCCGCCGCGTTCAGGCACAGGCTCATGACCACCTGCTTCATCTGGAGGACATCCGCGAGGACCGGGGGAACCTCCCGGGCAAGACCGAGGGCCACCTCCACCGACGGGGGAAGGGCCGTCCGGAGCACCGGGACCTGCTCCTCGACGATCCGGTTGATCGACAGGAGCTCCGATCTGTGTTTCCCCTGGCCGGAGTACGCCAGCAGTTGCCGGGTGAGTTCGGCCGCCCGGCTTCCCATCCGGTCGATGATGGCAAGATATCCGGCCGCCTCTTCGTTCCCCGCGAGCAGCAAGGAGAGCATTTCCGCCGTCCCGGTGATCCCCAGGAGCAGATTGTTGAATTCGTGGGCCACCCCCCCCGCCAGCATCCCGATCGTCTCCATTTTCTGGCTCTCGAAGAGGCGGCTTTCCATCGCGTTTCGCTGCGTGATGTCCCTCGAGATCCGGAGGACCCGAGGGGCCTCCCCGGGGCTCCCCGGCACGGCCGAGGAGACCGTCTCCACCTCCGCGAATCCTCCGTCCTTCTTCCGGAGGCGGTGCTGCATCGTCACCGAGGGGGTTTCCCCGGCAACAAGACGGCGGACCGCCTCGCCCATCCCTTCCCGGTCCTCCGATGGAAGGAAGCTCTCGCTCCCGCGGCCGACCATCTCCTCCGGCCGGTATCCGAGCATCCGGTGCGCCGAGGGGCTCGCGAAGAGAACCTTCCCGGACGCGTCGATCAGGGAGATGAAGTCGAGGGCATGGTCCGCGAGGAAACGGTAGCGCGCCTCGGAGACCCGCAGCCTCTCCTCCACCCTCCGGCGCTCGAGGGCCGCGGAGAGAATGGAAGCGACGGACCCCGCGATGCGAGAATCCTCTTCCTCCCATTTCCGGGGAGCGCCATACCCGTGGAGGGCGAGCAGGCCGACGAGGCCGGTGCCGAACTTCAGCGGGGCGAGAAGGAGGGACCGCACGGAGTGCGGTTCATGGAGGACCCGGACCGGGTCATCCGGAGGCAGGGACAGGATGTCGTCCGCCGCCAGGATCCCGTGGTCGCGCAGATTCCCGAGCGCGGCATCCCAGCGGGGGTCCGGGCCGTACACCGCCCGCAGGTCCGGCCAATCCCCGGAACCGGCGAAGTGGTGGACCGCCGCGCCTCCGTCCCTCTCCCGGTACGAGACGAGATAGCAGGCGTCGACCCCGCACAGGCCCACGATGACCCGGCACGTCTCCCCGAGAAGCTCGTCCATACCGAGCCCCAGCGAGCAGATCCGGGCGATGCCCGGCACGACCGCGGCGGGGATCTCGAACGCCGCCGGCTCGGCGCCGTCTCGAATCCGCCCGCGAAACGGGATCGGGTCCCCCAATGCCCATTCCTCCGCCGAGGGATTTTCCCTGATTCTCCCATTATCCATGAAAGGGGGGGGAATGTGGGCAACAAACCGATCGGTTCCCGCCCCCGGGAAAAAACGCCTGCGGCACGTCAAGGGGATCCGTTTTTAGTTGCCGGGGGGAAAATCCCTGATTCAATATATAGATATCATGAGCCCGTTTCCCCGCAGCCCTCTTTTGACCACTCTTCTGTCCGGCATCCCCGCATTCGTCTTTACCCTGCGGCACAAAACGTTCGGCCTGCTCTTCGTGACGGACGGCGTTACGGCCCTCACCGGGTTCGAGGCCCGGGACCTTCTGGCCCAGCCGGGGCTCTTTGTCTCCCGCCTGCTCCCCGAGGGAAGAGAGGAACTGGAACGCCTCTGCGCAGATCTCCCGGAAGGCGCATGTCCGATGTGGGAATTCCGCCTCCGGTGCGCCGACGGGCGGGCGCGGTGGTTCCGGGCGCACCTCACGAGATCGCGAGGCCCGCTCGGAGACCCGGAATCGGTCTCGGGAATCGCCCTCTCCTCCGAGGAGGAACGAACCGCCCGCAGGGAGGCGACCGAAGGGGTCTCCACCCTGCAGACCGCCGGGGCCCCGATCTTCTTCTCCGACTTCGAGGGGAAGATCCGCCTGTGGAACGACGCCTCCAAACTCTTCTTCGGCTGGACCCGGACCGAGATGGTCGGGTCCTCCCTCCACCGGCTCTTTCCCGCTCCCCCGGAAGTCGTCGACACCATGGTCCGCACGGTGCGCAACGGGGGAACGGTCTCCCAGGAAACCCGCCTGTGCACGAAGCCGGGGGATGAGGTCGACTGCCGGGTGACACTCTCCCGCGTGGCCGGGGAAGGGGGCGTCCCGGCGGGAATGGTCGTCACCGTCCAGGGGACGGGAGAAAGGAAGGGACTGGAGAACAAGCTCCAGCAGGTGATCACCCGGCTTCGGACGATCCAGCGGGTGAACCGGGTCATCGCGTCGGACTGGGACATCGGGAAGGTCCACGCGCGGATCGCGGAACAGATGGTGAAGCTGATCGATTTCGACCGGACTTCGGTGGCCGTCTTCGAAGAAGGGAAGGACCCCATCCTCATCCGCGCCTATTCGAAGGGACACACCGATTTCGGGACCGGAATCCGCTTCCCGCTCGAACGTTCGGCCCCCGGCTGGGTCCTCTCCCACCGCATGCCGCGGGTGGACGTCGACATGGAGACCTCCCCGGACCCGTTCGCGGAGAACGAGGTCCTCGTGAGGGAGGGAATGCGGTCCCGGCTCGTGATCCCCCTGTTCGCCGGGGAGAGGATCGTGGGGACGCTGAACTTCAACAGCCGCCGGAAGGGAGCCTACTCCCTCTCCACCGTGGAGCGGCTGGGGAGCATCCCGGACCAGATGGCGATGGCGATCGGCAAGTACCGGATGGTCACGCGCCTTCGCGCCTCCGAGGAGAAATACCGCCTCCTGTTCCAGATGGGCCCTCCCGCGAACACGGCGGGGAGGAACGGAGAGTTCCTCGACGTGAACGAGGGCTGCCTGCGGCTTTACGGGTATACTCGGGAAGAATTCCTTCGCCTCTCCGTTTCCGACCTCGCCGCCTTTCCGGGAAAGGACATCCATTATGAAACCGTCCTGCGCACCGGAAAGCCGCGGGAGACGGAAGTGGTGCAGAAACGGAAGGACGGCACGTATTTCCTGGCCTGGCTCAACGCCTTCCCGATCTCGGGGGACCTCGTATTGGGACAGATCACCGACATCACCCGGCGGAAGGACGCCGAGGAGGCTCTTCGCAGGGAAAAGGATTTCTCCTCCCGGATCCTCGAGGTCGCAAACGTCCTGATCGTGGTGCTCAACCGGGAGGGAAGGATCCTTCTCTTCAACCGGAAGTGCGAGGAGGTGACCGGGTGGCGGGAAAGCGAGGTCCTGGGAAGACGGCTGTGGGACTTCCTCCTGCCCGAGCGGGTCATCGCCCCGATCCGGGAGTCGTTCTCCCGGCTGGGCGAGATGGACATTTTCCCCTTCTATGAAAACCCCTGGCTCCTGCGGGACGGCGGGGAGCGGAACATCCGCTGGAACAACACGGTCACGAGGAACGAGCGGGGCGAGGTGGTCTGGGTGATCGGGACCGGGACCGACATCACCGAGCAGAGGCTTCTCGAGGATCAGCTGCGTCACATCCAGAAGATGGACGCCGTGGGGACCCTCGCGGGAGGGATCGCCCACGACTTCAACAACATCATCCAGGCGATCATGGGGTACACCTCCCTGCTCAAGACAAGGATCGGGGATGCGGGGGCGGAAGAAGTCGACGCCATCGAACGGGCCGGCCTGCGCGCGTCCGAGCTCACCACCCAACTCCTCGGATTCGCGCGGGGAGGCAAGTACGAGGTGAGGTCGGTCGACCTCAACCAGGTCGTGGGGAAGGTCGTTCCCATGATCCGCCACACCTTCGACCGGTCGATCGAGATCCGGACGGAGCTGGCCGGCGGCCTGCCGGCCGTCGAGGGGGACGCCGGCCAGCTGGAGCAGACGGTCCTGAACCTGTGCATCAACGCCCGCGATGCCATGCCCCGCGGCGGAATCCTCACGCTCGCGACGCACCGGGAGAAGGTTTCGGGGGAGGAGGGGGGAGCCCCCGAGGGGACGCCCCGCGGGGAGTACGTCCTGCTCTCCCTCTCCGACACCGGCGTCGGGATCCCTCCCGAAAACCTCCCGCGCATCTTCGAGCCGTTCTTTACCACGAAGGAGGCGGGAAAGGGGAGCGGAATGGGACTGGCGATGGCGTACGGCATCGTGAAAAACCACGGAGGGTCCCTGGACGTCCGGAGCGCCTTGGGGAAGGGGTCGACGTTCCGGATGCTGCTTCCCGCCTCGGCGAAGGAGATCCCGCCCCCGCCTCCCGCCGTCAAGGAGGAGCCGGCGCCCGGGGGCACGGAGACGGTCCTTTTCGTCGACGACGAGGAGTCGCTGCGCGTGCTGGCGGTGGAGATGCTCGGCAGGCTCGGCTACCGGGTCCTCACGGCCGGGAACGGCTTCGAGGCGGTGAAGATCTTCCGGGAGAGGCAGGAGGAGATCGCGGCGGTCATCCTCGACATGATCATGCCCGGGATGGGAGGGGAGGAGACGTTCCTCCGGCTGAAGGAGATCGATCCGGCCGCCCGGGTCCTGCTCTCCTCGGGATACGCCGTCGAGGGCAGGCCGCAGACCCTTCTCTCGGCCGGGGCCGCGGGGTTCCTGCAGAAGCCGTACCGGGTCGGGACCCTGGCGGCGGCCTTGCGCAGGACCATCGGGGGGAAAGAGCCGTAACGCCGGACGGAGGCGAGGAGCTCCCGCCTAACCCCAATACTGTTCACTTAACTTCCCCGCCGTGATATCCTGTTCAAAACTCGAACAGGAGGACAGGCCATGGCACGTACGGCGGCGGAACTTCCGAAGGGGGCGCGAATCACCGATTACATCAGCTTGGGGGTGCTGGCCAAGACCTTTCCCAAGGAGAGGATTCGATCCGTGTTGTCCGCCACGGGGAAAACGAGCGTTCGCCAGCGCGATTTGCCGGCCCACGTGGTCATCTACTACGTCATCGCCCTGGCGCTGTACATGCAGTCTTCCTACCGCGAGGTCCTGCGATGCCTTCTGGAGGGGTTGCAGTGGCTGCACGATCCGTCGGTCAAGGCCAAGGTGGCCGGCAAGTCCGGGATCTCGCAGGCGCGCACCCGGCTGGGATGGGAGCCGTTGCGGCAACTGCATGACGAGATCGTACGCCCGATCGCCGGGAAGGCAACCCAAGGCGCTTGGTACCGCGATTGGCGTCTGGTGAGCCTGGACGGCAGCACCTTGGATGTGGCGGACGAGAAGGCGAATGAAGAGACTTTCGGCCGGCCGGGTGCTTCCCGCGGCAAAAGCGCCTACCCCCAAATCCGTTTCGTGTCGCTGGTGGAAAACGGCACGCACGTGTTGTTTGGCACCCAGGTGAGCGCCTATGGGACGGGCGAAATCACGCTGGCCAAAACCGTGCTTCCGGGATTGCAAGAGGGCATGCTGTGTCTGGCCGACCGACAGTTCTTTGGGTTTACGTTCTGGCAAGAGGCGCTTTCCACGGGTGCCGATATGCTCTGGCGGATCAAGAAAAACCTGCGCCTTTCCTGCGAAAAAAGGCTCTCCGACGGGTCCTATCTGAGTCGTATCTACCCGTCGGCACGGGATGGGCGGCACAAGACCAACGGGGTCGTGGTGCGGGTAATCGACTACCGCTTGGAAGGGGTTGCCGATTCTGAACCGATGTACCGATTGGCCACCAGCATTCTGGAGGCCGAACAGGCCCCCGCCCAGGAATTGGCGGCCCTTTATCAGGAGCGATGGGAGATCGAAACGGCGCTGGATGAACTGAAAACCCATCTTCGGGGAGCCAGGATCGTCCTGCGCAGCAAGACGCCGGACTTGGTCCGGCAGGAGTTCTACGGGCTTTTGCTGGCTCACTTCGCCATCCGCGGGCTCATGCACGAAGCCGCCCTCAAAGGGGATGAAGACCCGGACCGCCTCTCTTTCCTGCATGCGGTGCGCGTTATTCGCCGCAAACTCTCCACCTATCACGCCGTTCCCCCCTCAGCACCGAATGGTCTTTCATGACAGCGTACTCGAGGAAATTCTGCAGGAGCGGGTCGTCTCCAGCCGCAACCGACGCAACCCGCGCGGCGTCAAGCGCAAGATGAGCAACTTTCCGCTTCGCCCCCGCAACGCAAAGCCGCTCCCGCCGATCAACATCGACAAGGCGATCAGGATCATTAAATGAACAGTATTGCGCCTAACCCGCATTTCTCACCAGGGTTCGTCGCGAGGCGGTGGAGACGGGCGTGGATGCAAGGCGCGCGACCGAGGGCCCCGGAGACGTAGTCGACACTACGTCGAGGAGCCCGACCGAGCGCAACGCAGCAGGCATGCCCGTATCCGCCGCAGCAGCAGAAGCCTGGTGGGAAATTCGGGTTAATCCTTCCAGTGGACCTGTTCAAAGC
>DATEXR010000142.1 GCA_035256765.1 Candidatus Deferrimicrobiaceae bacterium
TCCTGGGTCAAATCGAATCCGATCATGTCCTGGCCTCCCTGTCCTTCGCTTTCATGCATAACCCTTCCGCGAAGATGCGGTAAATTTCGGACGCTGCTTCGGCAGGATCGTATTTCCGTTTGCGGGACAGAACGTAGGCGAGCGCCATCTCGTCGAGGGCGCCGAACACCGCCCGTCGGGCCACCGTCACATTCAGGTCCTGCCGAAACGTCCCCTCCCTTTTCCCCAGCTCGAGAATCTCGCTGATCACGTCGAGATACTCGAGGAATTTCACGGGAACGTAATCCTTCATGAACTTGTTGCTCTGGCGCAGTTCCACCTGGAGAACTTCGATCAGCCCCGCTTCCCGGAGGAGAAGACCCATGTGATTCTCGATGAAGATCCTCAGGCGCGAGAGAGCATCGTCCCCCGCGGCGATTCGCGCTCTGGCATCCGCGACGACCTCGGCCATCTTCTCCTCGAACAGCGAAATGAGGAGATCGTCCTTGTTCTTGAAATAGAGATAGATCGTCCCATCCGCCACGCCCGCCGACTGGGCAATGTCGGACACCTTGGAGTTGAAAAACCCCTTTTGGGAGAATATCTTAACCGCTGCCTGGAGGATACGATCCCGCTTCGCCGGTCCTCCTCCGCGGGGACCCCGTCTTGCCATCACACCCCCCTTGAATGAATCGTCATTCATTTCTACGAGTACCATTGGACGGGGGGTGTGTCAAGAGAATCCGGGAGCGATTTGGCCCCGGATGGGGAGCGGTTGTCTCTTGCTGCTACTCCCGGAAACCGAGCCGGGTCGAGAGCTCCCGGCCCAGCCGGACCACTTCGCCG
This sequence comes from Candidatus Deferrimicrobiaceae bacterium, assembly GCA_035256765.1. Lineage (NCBI taxonomy): Bacteria > Candidatus Deferrimicrobiota > Candidatus Deferrimicrobia > Candidatus Deferrimicrobiales > Candidatus Deferrimicrobiaceae > Candidatus Deferrimicrobiaceae bacterium. Next base: position 826 of record DATEXR010000142.1, read on the forward strand.
CTGAACGTCGTCTGGATCTTTTCGTCCGTCAGGCGATGCGCCGGACCGGAGACGCTTAGGGCTCCGATCACCTTCCGGGTGTAATCCCGGATCGGGGAGGCGATGCACCGGAGCCCTTCCTCGAACTCCTCGAGATCGGTTGCATATCCCCTCTCGCGCACCACCTCGAGGTCGCGGAGGAGTTCATCGATGGTCCGGAAGGTATTCCCGGTGTATCCCTTCAGTTCCCCGCCGAACCGCTTGCGAAGGTCCTCCTCGGATTCGAAGGCCACCAGCGCCTTTCCGGCGGCGGTGGCATGGATCGGCATGTGGAGCCCGAGGCGGGAAACGACGCGGACCGTGATCTCCGGCTCGACCGAGTCGAGGTACACGACCTCGTTTTCCCGCATGATCGAAACGTAACTCGTCTCCCCCGTCTTCTCGGCGAGTTCCTGGAGGGCCGGCTTGGCCTGCTTCAGCATCCCCCTCTGGTGGATGAAGGTCTGCCCCAGTTCGAGGCACCGGACCCCCAAGCGGTAGTTCTCGTTCGCCTTGTTCTGCTCGATGTAGCTTCGGGACTGCAGTGTCGCGAGAATGCGAAACACATTGTTTTTATGGAGTTTAAGCTTCTTGCTCAGTTCGGTGACGCCGAGTTCGTCCGAATCCCCATGGAATTCCTCGAGCACATCGAGGGCGTGGGAGACCGACTGGATGATGTAATTCGACTTGTCGCGCCGTACCATGTTCCCTCCCATGTGCCGATTCGAAACCGGAATAACAAAACACTGTTACATATATTCTTTGTCCCCGATACTGTCAATAAATAATATACCCTGTTTCTATTCCGATGGTAAATGAGGAATGGTCGATTGGGAAAAGTCCGGGAACGGATTGCGCTTTTTCCCTTTACCTCGGGGACATTACCCAAAATAAAATCGGATTCACCTCGCTTTGGGCTTCATCGAATCGACCGTGGCGCGCATCTTGGCGATCTCCGCCTTCAGGGAATCTCGATACGGGTAGTCGGGGACGTTTTCCAGAAGCCCCTCCCACGCCTTGGCGCCGCCCTCGATGTCTTTCTTGTCGTGGATCAGGATGACACCCAGGTTGTATCGGGACTGCGAGTGTCTGGGGTCCGTGGAGATCACCTTCTTCAACTCCTCGATCGCTTTGTCGGGATTCCCACTCCGCCGGTAGCAGACGGCCATGTCGGTTCTGACGTTCACGTTGCGCGGGTCGATGGCAAGCGCGCGCTGGTAGTGCTCGATCGCCAGCAGATCCTGCCCGGTGTCGTAATAGAGGTTTCCGGTGTTGATGAGGGCCTGGAGATTGTTCGGATCCTTCCGGAGGATCTCCCGGTAGTTCTCGATCTCGTTCAGGGCGTTCAGGTTGACCATATCGCCCCCCGTCCCCCGGGGGGGTTCCTTCTTGCGGCAACCGGCCGCCGAGAGGAGGGACAGCAGTATCGCGCCCGTGATCGCCATCTTTCCTATGCTGCGCCATTTCATATCGGACTCACCTCCAGCGGATCCCGGCACGCCGTAAGAAGTTCCCTCACCGTCTCCCCTCCCGGAGGAACGGAAATCTCCGGCGCGATTTCGGCCACGGGAGCCAGGCAGAACCGTCGAACGGGCATCTTCGGGTGGGGGATCGCAAGGTGCGGCTCGCGAACCAAGCGGTTCCCCATCAGGATGATGTCGATGTCGAGCTCCCGGGGCCCGAAGCGGGCCCCCGCCTTTCGGCCCGCCTCCACCTCGATTCCCTTGACGAAATGAAGAAGGGCTTCCGGGGCAAGGTCGGTCTCCCCCCGGACCGCGATATTCAGATACCACGGCTGGTTCGCCCTACCGCTCGGTTCCCCCGCGTAGATCCGGGATATCCTCCTGATCTTCACCTCGCCGGCGAGCGCTGCGACACCGTCCCGAAGCCGCCGGACCCGGCGGCCCATATTGCTCCCGAGCAGCAGGACGACCTCTTCCTTCAAGCGATCCGTCCCCGGCCCGGAGGACCCGATGCCGCGTCTCGCAGATACCTCGACAGTCGAATCCGTCTCCGCGCACAGGGCGAAGCGGGGGGTTCCTCGCCGCGGCCTGTGGAGCGAGGCAGAATTTGCGTCGAGCGGAACCGGCAGCGAGCGGGCGCAAGGTCGCGAGCGTAGCGGCGAGGAAGCCCCCCGCGAGCCAGTGCGCGGAACGCCCGTCTGTCCCGGGCCATGCCGGTGGCGGATCGTTGCGTCACGCCGTTTCCGTGACCCTGCACTAGAATCCCACCTTCCTCATCCGGGAAAGGGCCTCCCGAAGCTTCCCTTTCTCCTTCGTCAGGGCGATCCGGATGTATCCCTCCCCGCCTTTTCCGAACCCGTTTCCGGGGGTGGTGACGATGCCGGCCCTCTCCAGCAGGTGCGCGGAACAGGAGGCAGACGTATACCCCTTCGGAACGGGGATCCACACATAGAACGTGGCCAAGGGTTCGACGGGGTCCAGGCCGAGCCTTCGAAGTCCCGGCACGAGGACGTCACGACGGTCCTGGTAGGTCTTCCGTATGGCATCTGTGACCTCGTCGCCGCTTTCCAGGGCGGCGATCCCCGCGCCCTGCACCGCCTGGAACACCCCGCTGTCCACGTTGGTCTTTACCTTTCCGATGCCCGCCACGAGCTCGGCGTTTCCTACGGCGAACCCGATCCGCCAACCCGTCATGTTGTAGGTCTTGGACAGGGAGTGAAACTCGATACATCGTTTCTTCGCCCCGGGAAGTTCGAGGATGCTCATCGGCCTCTTCCCGTCGAAATAGATCTCGGTGTACGCCACGTCGTGCGCCACGATCAGGTCGTGCTCCTCGGCAAGCCCGAGCACGGTCCGGTAGAACTTCCGGTCGGCTACCGCCGACGTCGGGTTGTTCGGATAATTCAGGAACAGGATCTTCGCCTTCGCAAGGACGGAACGCGGGATCGCACCGAAGTCGGGTAAAAAGGCGTTCTCGCGCCGCAGCGGCAGGAAGTGCGATCTCCCGCCGGCGAACATCGTGGCGATGTGGTAGACGGGATACCCCGGGTCCGGCACCAGGACCGTATCGCCCGGGTTCACGAACGCCAGCGGGAAATGGGCGATCCCCTCCTTCGACCCGATGAGCGCGACCACCTCGGAGGGGGAATCGAGGGACACGCCGAATCGCCGCCGGTACCATTCCGCCACGGCTGCCCGGAACTGCGGAAGCCCTTCATAGGACGGGTACTGGTGGTTGGCCGGAATCTCCGCCTCCCGTTTCAGCCGGTTCACGATGAATTTCGGCGTCGGGCGGTCCGGGTCACCCACCCCCAGGTCGATGATGTCCACGCCACGGGCCCGGACCTCGTGCTTTTTCCGGTCGAGTTCGGCGAACAGGTACGGGGGAAGCGCCCGGATGCGGGCGGAAAGCGGAAAACGGCTCATGTCGGCGGGATCTCCTCGAAGACTGGTTTGTTACGCCGCTACGACCCGGTTGGTCAGGGACCCGATCCCCTCGATCTCGACGGTCATGACGTCTCCTGGCTTCACGGGGCCGACCCCCGGAGGGGTGCCGGTCGCGATGATGTCGCCTGGGTACAGGGTCATGACGTGGGATATGTGCTCCACCAGCGCGAACACCGATTTGCCCAACTCCCGCGTGTTGCTGTCCTGCCTCGCCTGGCCGTTCACGAGACAGCGGATCGACAGGGCGGACGGGTCCAGGTCGGTCTCGATCCAGGGGCCGACCGGCGCGAAGGTGTCGAACCCCTTCGCCCGCGCGTACTGCACGTCCTTCGCCTGGAGGTCCCGAGCGGTCACGTCGTTGAAGCAGGTGTACCCCAGGATCACCGACCGCGCCTCCCGCTCCGAAACGTCCTTCGCCTTCCTCCCGATGACGACGGCCAGTTCCGCCTCGTGATCGACCCGCCGGGAGGCACGCGGGTACACCACATCGCCGCCGGGGTGGTTGAGCGCGGACGGGGCTTTGAGGAAGATGAGCGGTTCTTCGGGGATCGCCTTCCCCATCTCCCGCGCGTGGTCCTTGTAGATCAGCCCTATGGCGACGATCTTGGAGGGAACCACGGGCGCGAGAAGTCGGACATCGGCCAGGGGCCTCGGGGCGCCCGTCGGGCGGATCCCCTCGAACGGAGGCCCGTCAAGTTCCCGGATCTCTCCCTTCCCGGGATCGACGGACCCGTACGCAACGTTTCCACGATACTCGAACCGCGCGATCTTCATGGGGTCACACCCCCAATACCGCAAGCATGTCGTAGAGGCCGGCCGGTTTCCCGATCACCCACGAGGCGGCCCTCACCGCGCCCCGCGCGAACGTGTCCCGACTGTGGGCCCGGTGGGTGATCTCGAACCTTTCCCCGATCCCGCCGAACACGAGGGTGTGTTCGCCCACGACGTCTCCCGCCCGGACCGCGAATACCCCGATCTCCTTCCGGGAGCGCTCCCCGACCATTCCCTGCCGGCCGTACACGCCCACCTCCTTCATGTCCCTGCCCAGCGCGCCGGCCACCACGTCGGCGATCTTGACCGCCGTCCCCGAGGGTGAGTCTTTCTTGAACCGGTGATGGGCCTCGACGATCTCGACGTCGTAGTCGTCCCCGAGCACGCGGGCGACGTCGGCCGCCACCCGGAACATCAGGTTCACCCCCACGCTCATGTTGGGGGACAGGACGCATGCGATCGTTTCCGCCGAAACCCGGATCTCCCCCTCCTGCTCCTTCGTCAAACCGGTGCTCCCGATCACGATCGGCTTCCCGGCGGCGGCGGCTTCTCTCGCATGCGCGACGGACGATGCCGCGTGGGTGAAGTCGATCGCCACGTCCGCGCGGCCGATCGACGAGGGAAAATCGCTCGTGACGGGAACGCCCGCCTTTCCCACCCCTGCGGCCTCGAAAGCGTCCTGTCCCAGCAGCGGGTGACCCGGCGTTTCCACCGCGCCGGAGAGGACCAACCCCTGCGGTCGGTCCTTGAGGACCCCCAGAATCGCCCTGCCCATCCTGCCCATCGCCCCGCACACGACCACCTTCGCCATGTTTTCCCCCGGGGCCGTCAGACGAGTTTCAGTTCGGAAAGGACCTTGGCGAGCGCCTTCCGGTTCGCCTCCGCCATCGGGGAGAGGGGGAGCCGGAATTCCTCGTGGATCTTCCTCATCATGGCCAGGGCCGTCTTCGCGGGGATCGGATTGGACTCGAGGAACAGAGCGTTGAACAGAGGCCAAAGCTGGTAATGGATGTCCCTCGCGCGGGAGATCTCGCCGATGACGTAGGTATCGTACAACTCCGCCATCTGCCGGGGGGCGACGTTCGACGTCACGGAGATCACCCCCTTCGCTCCCAGCGCCATCATCGGGAAGAACAGGGCGTCGTCTCCGGAGAGAACGCAGAACTTCTTCGGGGTCATCCGGATGATGTCGCACACCTGGCCCAGGTTGCCGGAGGCCTCCTTCACCCCCACGATGGTCGGGACCTCGGCCAGCCGGGCCACGGTGGACGCCGCCATGTTCACCCCGGTCCTTCCCGGCACGTTGTACAGGATGATCGGGATGTCGACCGATTCGGCGATGGCGCGAAAGTGCCGCAGGAGTCCTTCCTGCGTCGGCTTGTTGTAGTACGGGGTGATGACGAGCGCCGCGCTGGCCCCCGCCCGCTTCGCATACCGGGTGAGGACGATCGCCTCCTTCGTGTTGTTGGATCCGGTACCGGCGATCACCGGGACGCGGCCGCCCACCGCTTCGAGCACGGTGTCGATGACGCGCTCGTGCTCGTCGAAGGAGAGCGTTGCCGACTCTCCGGTCGTCCCGCAGGGGACGATGCCGTCCGTGCCGCTATCGATCTGGAATTTCACCAGCCTCTTCAGGGCATTCCTGTCCAGCTTCCCGTTCCGGAACGGCGTGACCGTCGCGACAATGGCCCCGTGAAACATCGTCTCCTCCCCCCTTCAGTAACGGTACGCTTCCTCGTTGATCACCCCGTCGCACGACCACGAGGTGTCCCCTTCCAGGAAAACCTGCCCGAACCCCTGGTTCCCCATGTCGAAGTGGATGACCAGCTTCTCCCCTCCCCTTGTGCGGACGGTCACCGGAGGACGGACGAAACCGTGAACGGCGGCGAGGACCCCGCAGGCCACCGCGCCCGTCCCGCAAGCGAGCGTTTCCCCCTCCACCCCCCGCTCGTAGGTGCGGACCCGGACCGCGCCGCCGCGCACCTGCGCGAAATTCACGTTGGTCCCCCGCGGCGCGAATGCGCGGTGCGTGCGGATCCCCCGCCCCACCCCGACCAGATCGATCTTCCCGACCGCGGGAACGAACAACACGACGTGCGGCACTCCCGTATTGAGAAAGGAGTACCGGATCTTCCTCCCGCGAAGCGTGAGCGTCCTGTCGATCGCAAGCCCGCGGGGAGGGGGCATCTGGAGCTTGACGCGGCGGTCCGAGACCTCGGCGTGAATGAGCCCCGCCAGGGTTTCGAATGCCATCGATTTGCCGGCGATCCCGCGCTCGGAAGCGAACCGGGCCGCGCACCGTCCCCCGTTTCCGCACATCTCCGCTGCGGACCCGTCCGCATTGAAGAACTTCCACCGGAAATCGGCGCGGCGGGACCGCCCCAGGAAGATGATCCCGTCGGCCCCGATCGACCGGGAGCGGTCGCACACCTTCCCGGCGAACGCCGGAAGGTCGATCCCCTTCATCACGCCGTTCCGGTTGTCGATCAGAAGGAAGTCGTTTCCGCTGCCGTTCAGTTTGGAAAAGGAAATTTGCTTCTTCACGTCCGCTCCGCCCCGGAAAATGTTCCGTTATGGTAGCAGATTGCCCCGATGCATTCCAATTCCGCCGATCGTCTCCCACCCGGAGCCAAAGCTCTACGCCTTTCTCCCCGGCCGGGTGAGGAACGACGCGGTCCGTTCCCCCCGGGTCAGGTCCCGGACGGTTTCCCGCTCCCGTACCACCTCGAACCGCGATCCGCACACCATGACTTCCGCGGCGCGGGGGCGCGAGTTGTAGGTCGAGGACATCGAGAAGCCGTAGGCGCCGGCGCTCATGACCGCGACGAGGTCGCCCGTCGCAAAGGCGGGGAGTTCCCGGTCCCTCGCGAGGAAATCCCCCGATTCGCAGATCGGACCCACCACGTCGGCCACCACTCTCTTCCTCGTACGTTTCCGGACGGGGAGGATGGCGTGGTAGGAGCCGTAAAGCGATGGGCGGGCGAGGTCGTTCATCGCCGCGTCGACGATGAAGAACTCCTTCTTTCCCTTCCCCCCCGCCGCCTGCGACGGCTTGGTGTAGAGCATCCGGGTGAGCAGAATCCCCGCGTTCCCCACGAGCACCCGACCCGGCTCGAGGATGATCGTGACGGGAAGTCCCCGGAATGCGCCCGCGATGGCGGCCGCGTATTGCTGCGGATCCGGCGGAATCTCGTCTTCGTAGGTGATCCCCAGCCCCCCCCCGATATCGACATAGCGAATGGAAAGCCCCTTGCGAAGCAGACGGTCGACCAGCGCACGGACCCTGCCGGCGGCGTCCAGGAAGGGGGATATCTCGGTCAGCTGGGAGCCGATGTGGCAGTCCACGCCGACGACCTCGATGTGCCGGCGTCTCGCCGCCCACTCGTAATCCCGCATCGCCTGCTCGATGTGGATGCCGAACTTGTTCTTCTTCAGCCCCGTGGAGATGTACGGATGGGTCTTCGGGTCCACGTCCGGGTTCACGCGGAGGGCGATGGGCGCCTTCCTCCGCATCCTCCGGGCGATGGCGTCGATCGTCTCCAGCTCCTGCCGGGACTCGACGTTGAACATCAGAATCCCCTTGCGCAGGGCCTCCTCGATCTCCCCCTCCATCTTCCCGACGCCGGAGTATACGATCTTCGCGGGAGGCGCCCCCGCCGCGAAGGCGCGGGAGAGTTCCCCGCCGGAGACGATGTCCACGCCGCTCCCGAGGTTCGTGAACGTCCGGATGATGGAACCGTTCGGGTTCGCCTTCATGGAGTAGCAGATGATGTGCGGGATTCCGGCGAACGCCCGGTCGAACACGCGGTAGTGGTGAGAGAGGGTCGCGTGGCTGTACACATAGACAGGCGTTCCCACGGCCTCCGCGATTCGCCGCAGGGGGACCCCCTCGCAGACCATCTCCCCTCTCTTCGTTGCGAAATGGTGCATCGGTCACCTCGTCACGAAACGGGTTTGCCCGGGTGCCGTCTGCCCCCAGAGGGGCTGCGGCTTCGCCTTTCGCCCGCACGCGGGCAGAAGGCATACGGCGATGAGAAGCAGGGCAAGAGCGAATCGGGCCCGGACGACCCCGTTCCGGCCGATCATGGTTTCTTCAGCCCCTCCAGGCGGCTTTTCACTCTCCTGGGCCCGGTCCCGCCGCGGACGTTGCGCATCCGGACGGAATTCGTGAGGGACACGAAATCGCGCACGTCCTCCCCGATCTTGAGGGAGAAGGAGCGGAACTCCTTGAGACTCAGATCCTTGAGCCGCTTCCCCGCCTTCTCGCAGTGGCGGACGATCTTCCCGGTGATCTCGTGGGCTTTCCGGAACGGGATCCCTTTCCGGGCGAGGTAGTCGGCGAGGTCCGTGGCCGTGAGGAACCCGTCGTCGCAGGCCGCCCGCATCCGCTCCTCGTGCACCGTCATCCCCCGGAGAAGAAGGGTCGCGCCGATGAGGGACTGCTTGACCGCCCGCGCCGAATCGAACACCGGTTCCTTGTCCTCCTGCATGTCGCGGTTGTAGGCAAGGGGAAGTCCCTTCATCACGGTGAGCAGATTCACGAGATTTCCGTACGCCCGGCCCGCCTTTCCCCGGATGAGTTCGGGCATGTCCGGGTTCTTCTTCTGCGGCATGATGCTGCTTCCCGTGCACAGCGCGTCGGGCAGGGAGAGGAAGCCGAACTCGGAGGAGGACCAGTAGACCATCTCCTCCGAGAGGCGCGAGAGATGCATCATGGTCACCGCGCAGGCGTAGAGAAAGTCCGCCGCGAAATCGCGGTCGGACACGGCGTCGATGCTGTTCTCGCACACCCCCTCCATCCCGAGTTCCCGCGCGACGAACTCCCGGTCGACCGGGAAGGTGGTCCCGGAGAGAGCGCCCGCCCCGAGAGGGGAAACGTTTGTCCGCCGTCGGGCGTCCCGGAACCGCTCCTGGTCCCGCGAGAACATCTCGTGGTAGGCGAGCAAGTGATGGGAAAACAGGACCGGCTGGGCCCTCTGCATGTGCGTGTATCCGGGCATGACGACCCCGAAGTACTCCTCCGCGCGCGAACGGATCGATTCCTTGGCCTTGTTCATCAGCAGGATGATGTCGTCGATCGAATCGCGCAGGTACAGCCGCAGGTCCAGGGCCACCTGGTCGTTTCGGCTTCTCGCGGTGTGGAGCTTCCCCCCGATCTCCCCCAGCCGCCGGGTCAGGACCTGCTCCACCGCCATGTGAATGTCCTCCTGGGAAAGGTCGAACGAGATCTTCCCCGTCTCGATCTCCTCCCGGATGGCCTTCAGGGCGGTTGCGATCCTGTGGGCTTCCCCCTGCGGGATGATCTTCTGTTTCCCGAGCATCCGCACATGCGCGATGCTCCCCTCGATGTCGTGCCGGTAGAGGAGAACGTCGTAGGGGATCGAAGCCGTGAACTCCTCGACGAACGAGTCGACCTGCCCGTCGAACCTGCCGCTCCACGCTTTCTTCTTTTTCGCCATGTCAGCGGTTCCTGTTCCGGAGCATCGCCCGGATCTTGAGCCGGAGCGCGTTGATCTTCACGAACCCCTCCGCGTCGCGCTGGTTGAACACCGTTTCCTTCTCGAAGGTGGCGAAATCGGTCCGGTAGAGCGACACGGGGCTTTTCCGTCCCGCGACGATGCAGTTCCCCTTGTACAGCTTGAGGCGGGCGGTGCCGGTCACGTTCTCCTGCGTCTTCTCCACCATCCCCTTGAGCAGCTCCATTTCCGGCGAGTACCAGTACCCGTAGTAGATGAGCTCGGCGTACTTGGGGATCAGCGAGTCCCGGAAATGCATCACCTCCCGGTCGAGGGTGATCGATTCGACGGCCCGGTGCGCGACATGGAGAATGGTCGCCCCGGGGGTCTCGTATACCCCGCGGGACTTGATCCCCACGTACCGGTTCTCCACCAGGTCCACGCGGCCGATCCCGTGGATTCCCCCCAGTCCGTTGAGATGCGCGAGGAGCTTCACCGGTCCCCTCTTTTTCCCGTTCACCGCCACGGGAACCCCCCGGACGAAATCCACCTCCACGTACACGGGCTTGTCCGGCGCCCTCTCGGGAGACCGGGTCAGGACGTACATGTCTTCGGGCGGCTCCGCCGACGGGTCCTCGAGAATCCCCCCCTCGAAGCTGATGTGCATGAGGTTCCGGTCGCTCGAGTACGGCTTCCGCACCGTCACCGGGGTCGGGATGCCGTGTTTCTTCGCGTAATTCACGAGGTCGGTCCGCGAGGCAAACTCCCACTCCCGCCACGGGGTGATGACGCGGATGCCCGGCATGAGCGAGTAATAGGTGAGCTCGAACCGCACCTGGTCGTTCCCCTTCCCCGTCGAGCCGTGCGACACGGCGTCCGCCTTCTCCTTGCGGGCCACCTCGATCTGCTTCTTCGCGATCAGGGGCCGCGCGATCGAGGTCCCGAGGAGGTAGGACCCTTCGTAGACCGCGTTCGCCATGAGGGCGGGATAGATGAAGTCCCGGACGAACTCGTCCTGGACGTTGTCCACGTACACTTTCGAGGCCCCGGTCTTCTTCGCCTTGGCCCGCACGGGCGCGAGTTCCTCCCCCTGGCCGAGGTCCGCCACGAAGGCGATCACCTCGCAGCCGTACGTCTCGATCAGCCACCGCAGGATGACCGAGGTGTCGAGCCCCCCGGAATACGCGAGAACGACCTTTTTCACCTTTTCCACGTCTTCCTCCTCCCACCGGTCAATGCGGGATGAATTTCTCCAGGATGGCCATCTGCATGTGCAGCCGGTTCTCGGCCTCGTCGAACACGGCCGACCGGGGCCCCTCGATGACCTCGTCGGTAATCTCCTCCCCCCGGTGGGCGGGAAGGCAGTGCATCACGATCGCCTTCTTGCCGGCCACCCGGAGGAGGTCTCCGTCGATGCGGTACTCCCGGAACGCCGCGAGGCGTTTCCGCTTCTCCTTTTCCTGTCCCATGCTCGTCCATACGTCGGTGTACAGGATGTCCGCCCCCCTGGCCGCCTCGACCGGGTCCCGAAGCACCCGCACGTCCCCCTTCCCGGCCGCTTCCGCCTCCCTGCGGATCTTCGCGGAAGGCTCGTACCCCTTGGGACAGGCGACGCGGAGAGTGAACCCCAGGAGATGGGCGGATTCCACCCAGGAGTTCGCCACGTTGTTTCCGTCCCCCACAAAGGCGACCCGCATCCTGTGCAGGTCAAGGCCCCGCTCCCGGGCGGTCATCAGGTCGGCGAGAACCTGGCAAGGGTGGTGGCCGTCCGTCAGCCCGTTGATCACGGGAACGGATGCCGCGGCGGCCATCTCCTCGGCGATGGCATGGGAAAATGTCCGGATCATGATCCCGTCGGCGTACCGGGACAGAACGCGTGCGGTGTCCCGGACGGGCTCCCCCCGCCCGATCTGCGTGTCCGCCGGGGAGAGAAAAAGGGCGTGCCCCCCCAGCCGGGCCATCCCGACCTCGAACGACACCCGGGTCCTCGTGGATGCCTTCTGGAACACCATCGCCAGCGACTTGCCCGCCAGGGGGCGCAAAGCGCTTCCCCTTCCCCATCTCCGCTTCCAGGCCCGGCCGGACGAGACGAGGGCGAGGATGTCGCGCCCGGTCAGGTCGAGAAGGCGCAGGAGATCCTTGTTCACTTCCGTCCCTCCTGCGGCAGGGATCTCTCCAGCAGGGAGATCCCCCGGCGTATCTCCCCGTCGCTTATGGTCAACGGCGGGAGAAACCGCAATACCTTCTCCCCCGCGGTGCCGACGACCAGCCCCGCGGCGAGGCACCGCACCACCGTCTCTTTCACCTCGATCTCCATCTCCATCCCGATCATGAGCCCCGTTCCCCGGACTTCCGACACGTCGGAGCGACCCCGCGCGATCTCCGTAAGACCCGTCCGCAGAAGGTCGCCCTTTCGGGAAACCTCCGCGAGGAACCCCGGGGCGAGGACCGTCTCGAGCACCACCTTCGACGCGGCGCAGCAGACCGGGTTCCCGCCGAAGGTGCTCCCGTGCGTCCCCGGCCCGAAGGCGGAGGCCACTTCCTCCCGGGCCACGACGGCGCCCAGCGGTAGCCCGTTGGCGAGCCCCTTGGCGAAGGTCGCGATGTCCGGGGCGATCCCGGACTGCGAGCAGGCCAGGAAAGTACCGGTGCGCCCCATTCCCGACTGGATCTCGTCGGCCACGAAGAGTATCCCGCGCTCCCGGCACCGCCGGAACGCCTGTTCCAGGTAGCCGGAGGGATGAACCCTCACGCCGGACTCCCCCTGGATCGGCTCCACGAGAAACGCGCAGACGGTATCGGTCAGGGCCCTCTCGAGGGCGGCAATCTCCCCGAAGGGGACCGTCTGGAACCCGGGGAGCATCGGCTCGAATCCCCGGTGGAACTTCGGCTGCGCGGTGGCGGACAGCCCCCCGTAGGTGCGCCCGTGGAACGATCCCTCGACCACGACGAACTCGTAGGCCCCTCTCCTTGCCCCGTCGGAGGCCCATTTCCTCGCAAGCTTGATCGCCGCCTCGTTCGCCTCGGTTCCGCTGTTGCAGAAGAAGACCCTCCCCCCGCCCGCCGCGCCGGAGAGCAGTTTGCCCAGTTCCGCCTGCACCGGCACGTGGAACAGGTTGGAAACATGGGTGAGGGCCTTCGCCTGGCCGCAGACCGCATCGACAACCCGGGGATGGGAATGGCCGAGAAGGGCGACCGCGATCCCCGCCAGGAAGTCGAGATACTCCCTTCCGTCGGCGTCGAACAGGCGCGCCCCGTCCCCATGGACGAAGGAGACGGGGAAACGCGCATAGTTCTCCATCTGGTACTTCTGCGTCATGGCGATAATTTCCGCGGAGGTCATTCTCCGCGCCCCTCCGGTTCCGAAGGTGTGATTTCCGTCCCTACCCCCGCGTCGGTGAAGATCTCGAGAAGGACGCTGTGGAGGACACGCCCGTCGAGGATGTGCACCTTCCGGACTCCCTTGCCCAGCGCCGTCAGCCCGCATTCCACCTTGGGGATCATGCCGCCGGTTACCGAGCCGTCCCGGATCGCGGCCATCGCCTCGTCGACGGTCATGGTGGAGACGAGTTCGCCCCGGGCGTTCATCACCCCCGGGACATCGGTCAGGAGGATGAGTTTCTCCGCCGCGAGCGCTCCGGCCACCTCGGCGGCAACGGTGTCTCCGTTGATGTTGTACGCCTCTCCCGCCGGCCCTCCCCCGATCGGCGCGATGACGGGCACAAACCCGTTCCCCTCGAGCGCACGAAGCACCCCCTGGCGAATCTCGACGACATCTCCCACGAGCCCCAGGTCCAGGGGCGCGGAGGCGCCCCCCGCGGGGGAGGGAGAGAGATGCTTGCGGGCGCGGATCAGCTCTCCGTCCTTTCCCGTCAGGCCGACCGCTTTCCCCCCGTACCGGTTGATGAGGGCGACGATCCGCTTGTTCACCGTTCCCCCGAGCACCATTTCCACTACCTCCATCGCGGCGGGGGAAGTCACCCGAAGCCCCTCCTTGCGCTCGAAGGGAATCGAAAGCTTCTTCAGCATCCGGTCGATCTGGGGACCGCCCCCGTGGACGACGACCGGGCGGATCCCGACATACTGCAGCAGGACAATGTCCTCCGCGAACGAGGACATCCTCTCCTCGCCCTCCATCGCCGCCCCGCCGTATTTGATGACAATGGTCCGCCCGCTGAACTCCCGGATGTAGGGGAGCGCTTCGATCAGCGTCCGGGCCTTCTGCAGGTATTCCCGCATCTCCGCCATCTTCCCGCCCCTCAGAGGATATACCGGCTCACGTCCACGTCCCCGACGATGCCGGCCAGTTTCTCTTCCACGTACTTCGCCGGGATGGTAATCTCCTGCCCGCCGATCTCCGGCGAGGAGAACAGGAGATCCTCGAGCAGCTTCTCCATGATCGTGTAGAGCCGGCGCGCCCCGATATTCTCCGTTCGCTCGTTCACCTCGCAAGCCATCTCGGCGATCCGGTCCACCGCCTCCGGGGTGATGGTCAGCCGCACCCCCTCCGTCGCGAGCAACTCCGTGTACTGCCGGGTGAGGGAACCTTGCGGCTCGGTCAGGATGCGCACGAAGTCCTCCCGGGTGAGGGGGTCGAGTTCGACCCGGATGGGGAATCTGCCCTGGAGTTCCGGGATGAGATCGGACGGCTTCGACATGTGGAACGCCCCGGCGGCGATGAACAGAATATGATCCGTCCGGACCATCCCGTATTTCGTGTTGACGTTCGACCCTTCCACGATCGGCAGCAGGTCCCGCTGGACTCCCTGCCGCGAAACGTCCGGACCGACGGCGCTTTCCCGCCCCGCGATCTTGTCGATCTCGTCCAGGAAGACGATCCCGCTCTCTTCGGTGCGGCGAACGGCCAACGCCTTGACCTGGTCCATATCGATCATCCGCGAGGCCTCCTCCTTTTCGAGAAAGGCGAGGGCCTCGGGGACCCTCATCCGTTTCCGGCGGACCTTCTTGGGGAAGAGGTTCCCCAGCATCTCCTGGAGGTTCCCCTCGAGCCCCTCCCCTCCTCCTCCCGTGATCCCGACGAAGTCGATCGCCGGCACGGCGCTCTCCCGGACCTCGATCTCCACCATCCGGTCCGCGAGCTTCCCTTCCTGGAGCATTCCCCGCAGCCGCTCCCTGGACTCCCTCCCGGCTTCCCCCGGGTCGGCCTGTGGTTCCCCCGGGCGATGCGGCCGGGGGGGAAGAAGGATGTCCAGAAGGCGTTCCTCGGAGCTCGCCCGAGCCCGCGCCGCCACCCTCTCCATCTCCTCCGCACGCACCATGTGGACGGCGATGTCGATGAGATCGCGGATGATCGACTCCACGTCCCGCCCGACGTACCCCACCTCGGTGAACTTGGAGGCCTCCACCTTGACGAACGGGGCCTGGGCCAGCCGAGCGAGGCGCCGTGCGATCTCGGTTTTCCCCACTCCGGTCGGCCCCACCATGATGATGTTCTTCGGGGCGATCTCCTCCCGGAGCTCCACGGGGACCTGCATTCGTCTCCACCGGTTCCGCAGGGCAATCGCGACCGCCCGCTTCGCCTTCTGCTGACCGACGATGAAGCGGTCCAGTTCCGCGACAATCTCGCGGGGGATCAACGGGTGGCCGCCCGGCAAATCCGGCTCTCCCGATGTCACGGCGCTTCCACTTCCTCGACCACGATGTTCGCATTGGTAAAGATGCAGATTTCCGAGGCAATGCGAAGCGATTCGCGGGCGATGTCCACCGCGGGTTTGTCGGTGTGAAGCAGCATGGCGCGGGCCGCCGCCATGGCGAACGAGCCGCCGGACCCCACACCGATCACCCCGTCGTCCGGCTCGACGACGTCGCCGCTTCCGGAAAGAAGCATGAGGTCTCTCCCGTCGGTCACGACCATGAGGGCGTCCAGCCGCCTCAGGATCCTGTCCGTCCTCCAGTCCTTGGCGAGCTCCACCGCGGAGCGCCGCAGATTTCCCCGGAACTCCACCAGCTTGCCCTCGAACTTCTCGAAAAGCGTGAAGGCGTCCGCCGTGGCGCCCGCAAACCCCGCCACGATCCGGTCGTGGTGCAGGCGACGGATCTTGCGGGCGGTGTGCTTCAGGACGGTGTTCCCCACCGTCACCTGCCCGTCCCCGGCCATCGCCACCCGTCCCCCGCGGGAAACCGCGATGATCGTCGTTCCCCGGCTTTCGTTCATGACCTGTCCCTCCCTCTCCCGGGAGGCGCCGCCTTTCGGGAGGAGGCCGGCTTCGCCGCCCTCGGGTGCGCCTCTTCGTAGGCCCTCACCAGGTGGCTCACGTTCACTCTCGCGTAGCGCTGCGTCGTGGAGAGCGAGGCATGCCCCAGCATTTCCTGGATGGCGCGAAGATCGGCGCCCGACTCCAGCAGGTGCGTGGCGAAGGAATGTCGGATCCCGTGGGGGGAGAGATGCCTGCCAAGCCCTGCCCGTTCCAGCGCCTTTTCGAGAATGCGCGCCACGCTGCGCGCCGAGAGCGCTCCCCCCCGCAGGTTCCGGAAGAGCGCGCCCCTCCAATCGGCTTCCTCGCCCCGTCGCCCGGCCCTCCCCGTTCCGGCCAGGTACCCCAATAGGGCCTTCCGCGCCTTCTCCCCCACGGGGACGACCCTCACCTTGCGCCCCTTTCCCCGGACCCGGACGGTCCCCTCCTCCAGCGAAACGTCCATTCTCCGGAGCGAGACGAGCTCCCCGACGCGCAGCCCCGAGGAATAGAGAAGCTCGAGAATCGCGACGTCGCGCTTCCCGGCTTCCCCCCCCGCAGGAAGGGAGCGCAGGAGGTCCATCATCTCGTCCACCGGAAGAAATTCCGGCAGTCGCATCGACCGCCGGGGGGCTGCTATTCCGCTGGCGGGATTTTCCGGCACCTCCCCCATCGTGAACAGGAAGGAAAAGAAGGAACGAAGCGCCGCGATCTTCCTCGCCATGGTCGATCCCTTTCTTCCGGGGAACCGGGCCGCGAGATATCGGCGCAGGTCCGCCACCGCCACCGACTTCCACCACGCGGGGCCGTCGAGTGCAAAAATCCCTCTCTCCGATTCCGAAAGGAAATTACGAAGGTCGGAAACCTCGCGGAGGTAGGCCCGGACCGTCTCGGGCGACGCATTCCTCTCGGAAAGGAGGAACCGGGAGAATTGCTCGATGGCGGAATCCACGTCCCTGCCCGTTCCTTCCTCCCCCTCCAGGGAAAAGAACTATGTAACACATAAGGGGTTAAACGCAAAGAATCTTTTACGAAATTCCCCGATGGAGGAGAGGGCCCGGTCCGCCTGCAGCGCCTTCCGCTCCCGCTTCCTGACGCCGAGGGGAAGAGGGAGAAGGCCGAAGTTGGCGTTCATCGGCTGGAAGGTTCCCTGGCGGGGGGTGGTGATATGCCTCATCAGCGCGCCGATCATCGACTCTTCCGGAAATTCGGGGGGCTCTTTCCCTGCGATTCGCGCGATGGCGGAGACCGCCGCGACGAAACCCGAGGCGATCGACTCCGCGTATCCTTCCACCCCCGTGATCTGCCCCGCGAAGAATAGCCCGCGCCGGGTCCGGCACTCCATGCCGGCATGGAGAATCCGGGGGGCGTCCAGGAAGGTGTTCCGGTGAACCGATCCGTACCGGAGGAACTTCGCGCGGGCAAGTCCCGGGATCAGGGAAAAGACCCTCTCCTGCTCCGGGTAGGCGAGTTTCGTCTGGAATCCGACGAGGTTGTACATCGTCCCGGCCTCGTTCTCCTTGCGCAGCTGGACGACGGCATGCGGAATCTTGCCCGTGCGGGGGTCCCGCAGTCCGACGGGCCGCAAGGGACCGAAGAGAAGCGTCTCCGGACCCCGGCGGGCGAGGACCTCGACGGGCATGCATGATTCGAAGTGCCGCTCCTCCTCGAATTCGCGCGCCGGAACGACGCGCGCGGACAGCAGGGCGGAGAGAAATGTCTCGTACTGGTCCTGCGTCATCGGGAAATTCAGGTAATCGCCCGACCCGGACCCGTACCGGTCGGCGAAGAATCCCCGGCTCATGTCGAGGGAGAATGCGTCCACGATCGGGGAGATGGCGTCGTAGAAGAAGAGGCCGCTCCCGCCGGCCAGCGCGCCGATGCTCCCGGCGATCACCGCGGACGGGATCGGGCCGCAGGCGACGATGACGACGGGATCGTCCGGGATCGTCCTTGCCTCCTCCTCCGCAACCCGGATGTTCGACCGGCCCCGGACCGCCTCCGTCACCGACCGTCCGAACTCCTCCCTGTCCACCGCGAGAGCCTTCCCCGCGGGAACCCGGACCCGGTCGGCCACCCGGAGAAGGTTGCACCCGAGGGCCCGGAGTTCCGCCTTCAGGAGTCCCTTCCCGGAATCCGTACGATCCGCGCCCAGCGAGTTGCTGCAGACCAGCTCGGCGAACCATCCGGTGCGGTGGGCGGGAGAGGATACGGCGGGGCGCATCTCGTACAAGTCCACCGCCGTCCCCGAGGCGGACAGGACAAGCGACGCCTCCGAACCGGCAAGCCCCGCTCCGATGACCGTGACCCGGGAAACGGGGGATTCAGCCCCGGGAGGTCGGGTCGCCGCCACCGGATGGCTCCCTGCGCTCGGGGAGGAGAACCGAGAAGACGCTGCCGGTTCCCGGAGCGGACCGCACTTCGATGAATCCGCGGTGGTAGTGGAGGATCCGCTGGGAGATGGCCAGGCCCAGGCCTGTCCCTTCCGCCTTGGAGGTGAAAAAGGGATTGAAGATCTTTCCGATGATGGCGGGTTCGATCCCCTTTCCCGTGTCGCTCACCGTGATGACCACGTACCGCTGGCGATGGCGGATCTGGGAAAAGAGGTCCACCGTGATGATGCCGCCGCGGGGAGTCGCCTGCACGGCATTGCGGACGAGGTTCCATAGCACCTGCTTCAGTTGCTCCGCGTCGCCTTCGACGCGGAAGCTGCTCGTCGCCAGGTTCTCCACGACCACGTCTTTTTCCCGGGCCTCTCCCGCGCGAACCGCCTCCACGATCTCCGTTGCCACTTCGGTCATGTTCACGGGCCCCACGTTCTTCATCGCCGGCCCCGCGTACGCGAGAAAATCCGAGATGAGTCCGTTCAGGCGGGTGCTCTCCCTCTCGATGATGCCGAGAAGGGTCCGGGACGTCTCGGGCAGCTCGGGGACCTCGCGAAGCATCTGGGAGGACCCGGTGATGGAGGCCAGGGGATTCCGGATCTCGTGGGCGAGTCCCGCGGCGAGTTCCCCGACCCCCGCCAGCCGGTCGGCGATCCGGATCCGCTCCTCCATCTGCTT
>DATEXR010000143.1 GCA_035256765.1 Candidatus Deferrimicrobiaceae bacterium
GCCTTCAATTGATGTGCCCTTCGGTTCTGCGGATCGAGGAAGAGCTCCCTGTCGCAGCAATAGGCGGCCTCTTCCAGGCACCCCCTTTGGGCAAGCGCCGTCGCTCCGTCGATCCACGGGGTTTTCGTCTTCGCTTCAACGCCGATGACTTTCATCATCAGGCCTTCGTACGTCTCCTCGATGACCTTCCTGCCCGACGAGAGGACGGGCAGCCCATGTCCTGGAAGAACGTGCTCGATCTCCTTTCCGAGCAGCGTCCTTACTCCGAACAGGTAGTGGTCCAGCCTTCCTCCGGCATGTTCATCCGGCTCGGACATGGCGTGGGGCAACACCGTATCCCCGGAAAAGACGGTTTTGCTCGGGGGATGATAGAGGCAGATCCCGTCGATGGTATGCCCCGGCGTGTGGATCACTTCCCAGTCAAGACCGCTGATCTCCAGGGTTTCTCCGCCCCGGACCTCCGTGACGCGGCAGCCGGATTTCCTGACCATGTCTTTGAGCTCGCGGGGGCTCGCTTCGTGGAGGATGAGCTCGAAACCACCGTTTTCCAGGATGGTCGGATACGATCTCAGGAGATCGAACACTCCCATCGCGTGGTCGCGGTGGCCGTGGGTAACGACCACTTTTTTAACGTCCGCCGGCTTGTACCCTCGCCGGAAGAGATCGATAAAAGACGTGTAATCGTTTCCGGGATCCACGATCGAGAGATACGTTCCCTCCACGACGTAAACGTTCGAGGAAAATTCGTATCCGGGCAGGAAGAGAACGTTTTCGAAAAACGGATCCGCCCCGTCAAGAAGACCCGACAGAGGCAGCCAACCGGGATGCTTCGTCTCCCACTCGTGCGAGGTTTTCCCGTTCTCTGTCATATCCATCCGGCCCCTTTCCATGATCGGTGCCGATACACCCCCCCGCATAAGTGACCCCCTCCCCCGGACGGCCCGACCAGGAGAGGGGGATGAGGAGGGGGAGGAAAAATCCCGGCGATCGGGTGAAGCCCGCCGCCGGGATTTCCCCGGGCCTCATTCGATATAGCCCACCTTGTATTCGAGCTTCATTTTCGC
>DATEXR010000144.1 GCA_035256765.1 Candidatus Deferrimicrobiaceae bacterium
CCCGGGACTGCGCCACCTGCCACAAGTAGAGGGAGCGTCGGATGAAGCGAAGGGATTTCTTGCGCGTCATGGGGGTACTGTCGGGCTCCACCCTGATGTCCTCTTGCGGCTCCCGCAAGTCGAAAAGCTTTATTTCCACCATTCTGCCCCCGGAGGAGGGGATCATCCCCGGAGAGGCGGTTTTTTCCCCCTCCACCTGCACGGAATGCCCTGCGGGCTGCGGCCTCTCGGTGAAGCGGCGGGAGGGGTGGCCGGTAAAGCTCGAAGGCGCGCCGGGGCATCCGGTGAACGACGGAGGTTTGTGTATCCGCGGGCAGTCCTCCCTTACCCGTCTGTATCACCCGAAGAGGGTCGCAACCCCCCTGCTGCGAAACGGCGGGGGGAAGTTCCAGGAGATTTCCTGGGAGAAGGCCATCTCCCTGGTATCGGAATCCCTCGCCGGTTCCCGCAGCGAAGGGCGGAAAAACCTCTACCTGTCCGGAAGGACCACCGGCTCCCTCTCCGCGCTGACCGGCATGTTCTGCCGGAAGGCCGTGGTCGAGAGGCTTCCCGAGTTCGAGGTCTATTCCCATTCCGCGGTGAAAGAGGCCAACGGTCTTCTCTTCGGGCAACGCGAGGTCCCCCACTACCGGATCGAGAACGCCGATTTCCTCCTGACGGTCGGGGCGGATATCCTCGAGACCCACATAAGCCCCGTTTCCTACACCCGGAAACTTTCCCGGGCAAGGGGCGAAGGGGATTTCCGCTGGTTCCATGTGGAGCCGCACCTGTCGCTCACCGGGGCGAACGCCGACAAACGGTTCGTGGTCCTCCCGGGACGGGAGGCGGTCCTCCTCTCCTATCTGCTCCGGCAGATCCTGGAAAGGGGACCCCGGAGGCCCGGGCTCCCGCCCGAGGTTGCGAACGCCCTCCCGCGCCTTTCCGCCGAGAGCGCCTCGGAGGGAACGGGGATTCCCGTCGGGGGGTTAAAGGAGATAGGGGACGCCATCGCGAATGCGAGGCGCCCCCTGGTGATCGCCGGCGGAGTTTCCACGTCCCACCCGGAAGGCCTCGAGGTGGCGGCCATGGCCGGCATGATCCAGTGGGTCACGGGGGAAATCCCCGGGCTGGTCGATTTCGCGAGGGGGGAGAACTACGAAGGCGTTGGCACCTTCCGGGACATGGAAGATCTTTCCGGCCGGTTGGGAAAGGACGAGGTGGGGGTGCTGTTCCTCTCGCGGACGAACCCCGTCTTCTCCCTGCCGAAAGCGTACTCCTTCCGGGAGAATCTCGGGAAGGCGAAACTGTCGGTAGGGATAGGCGACCTCCTCGACGAGACGATGCAGGAGGCAAACCTGGTCCTCCCCCTTTCCCATTCCCTCGAGTCGTGGGGGGACGGCGAACCGAGGCGGGGGGTCGTCTCCCTCGTAAAGCCGGTGCTCACGCCCCTTCACGACACGCTCTCCGAAGCCGACATTCTGCTCCGGCTGATGAGCAAGGTTTCGGGGGAAGGATCCGCGGCGGGATACCGGGAGTACCTGTTCGATGCGTGGGGGAAACGGTTCGGTGAACAGGGAAGGGACGAGTTCCTCAAGCGGGGCTACGTCGAGGAGTCCCTCCCCGCGAAGCGGGTCTTCCTCGACGGGAGAAAGGCGGCCTCTCTCCTCGAGGGGATGAAGGCCTCGGGGGGGGAATTGGGCAGGCCCGTCCTCGTGCTGGCCCCGTCCTTGCGTACGTTCGACGGGCGCGGCCGGGGACTGCCGCTCCTCTCCGAGATCCCCGACCCCCTTGCCACCATCTCCTATGGACGCTGGATCTCGGTTTCGCCGGGTACGGCGAAACGGATGGGGCTCAAGGAGAAAGAGGAGGTGACCGTCTCCTCCGCCGACTGGTCGGAGGTGCTGCCGGTGAAGGTGCAGCCCGGCCTCCAGGACGGAGTCTACCTGGCCTGTCGCGACTTCGTGGCTTCTCCCCCTCTTCGAACGGAGAAAAGGACGGGGGGGGCGGTCGAGTACATCGACGGGGCCAGGCTCGTGAAATCCGGGAAAATGGCGGCCGTCCCCATCCTCTCCGGCTCCTTCTCCCAGCAGGGAAGGGGGCTCATCCCCGATCCCGCCCACAAGGGCGAAAAACACCGCCACGGAAGGGTAAGCCTCTACCCGGAGCACGGGCACGAGGAGTACCGTTGGGCCATGGCCATCGATCTCGCGCTGTGCAACGGCTGTTCGGCCTGCGTTGCCGCCTGCCACATCGAGAACAACGTGCCCGTCGTCGGGAAAAAGGACCACCTGAAGGGAAGGGAGATGTCGTGGCTCCGGATCGAGCCCTTCTACGGCGACGCGGGAGATGTCGAATTCCTCCCCATGCTCTGCCAGCATTGTCATGCCGCGCCCTGCGAGACGGTGTGCCCGGTGTACGCCGCGTATCACAACCCCGAAGGGTTGAACGTCCAGGTGTACAACCGGTGCGTGGGCACAAGGTACTGCTCCAACAACTGCCCCTACAAGGTAAGGCGGTTCAACTGGTTCTGGCACCGGTGGGAAAAGCCGCTGAACCGGATGCAGAATCCCGACCTGGAGACCCGGGGGGTGGGGGTCATGGAGAAATGCACCTTCTGCATCCAGCGGATCCGGGCCGCCAAGGACCGGGGCAAAGACGAGGGCCGGAAGGTCCGGGACGGGGAGTTCACCACCGCCTGCGCCCAGAGCTGCCCCACCGGGGCGATCGTCTTCGGCAACCTTCTCGACGCGGATTCCCGGGTCTCCCTGCTGGCCCGTTCCGACCGGGCCTACCGGGTCTTCGAGGCGCTCGGAACCGATCCGTCCGTCTATTACCTGCGCGGGAAAAACAGGAGATCCGGGAGCTGACGCGATGGCGGAGACCGAAAAATACGACCGGGCCGACCGGGAGATCCTCGATGCAATGCGGAAACCGGGGCGGCTTTACCTCCTCGGCCTCGCGTTCACCGTCACCCTCGTGGCCTCCGGCATCCTTTGCTGGTATCAACAGTACCGGGTCGGCCTCGGGGTGGCCGGATACACCCATCCCGTGAATTGGGCGGTCTACATCACGAATTTCGTCTTCTGGGTCGGTATCGCCCACTCGGGGACGCTGATTTCGGCGGTCCTGTACCTGTTCCGCGCCCGGTTCCGGACGAGCTTCAACCGCCCCGCGGAGGCGATGACCGTCTTCGCCCTCATGGTGGCGGGGCTTTTTCCCCTGATCCACCTGGGTCGCCCCTGGGTCTTCTACTACCTCTTCCCCTACCCGAACCAGAGGCAGCTGTGGGTCAACTTCCGGTCCCCCCTGATCTGGGACGTCTTCGCCGTGGGGACCTACTTCACGGTGAGCGTGGTTTTTTTCTATGTGGGATTGATCCCCGACCTGGCGATCGTGCGGAGGTGCAAGGAAGGGATCCGGAAAACGATCTATTCCGTCCTTTCCCTGGGGTGGGAGGGCACCCGGAGGGAATGGCGGCATTACAACATGCTCTACCTCTTTTTGGCCGCCTTCGCCACCCCCCTCGTCGCTTCGGTCCATTCCGTTGTCTCCTGGGACTTCGCCATGAGCATCCTCCCCGGATGGCACACGACGATCTTCGCCCCCTACTTCGTCGCCGGGGCGATCTTCTCCGGCACGGCGATGGTCATCACCCTCGTGGTCCCCATGCGAAAGATCCTCGTCCTCGACCGGTACATCACCGACGACCATTTCGAGAGCATCGCGAAGATCCTCCTGTTCACCTCCCTCATCGTGAGCTACGCCTACATCGTCGAGTTCGGCCTCGCCTGGTACGGGGGGAACGTGTTCGAGACCGAACTGTTCCGGTTCCGGGCCTGGGGGCACTACAAGGTCCTCTTCTGGACCATGATCACCTGCAACTCCCTCGTTCCCCTGACGCTTTTCGTCCGGCGCCTGCGCCGCAACGTCAAATACCTGTTCGTCCTCTCCCTGCTGGTGAACGTGGGGATGTGGGTGGAGCGGTTCGTCATCATCGTCTCCTCCCTGGCCCGGGATTTCGACCCGTACGTGTGGGACACGCAGATGTACAGGCCTACCTACGTCGAGGTGGGAATCACCCTCGGGAGCTTCGGGCTGTTTTTCACCCTCTACCTGATCTTCCTGAAGACCTTGCCCGTGCTGTCGATCACGGAAATCAAGGAGCACCTCTGATGGCCGAGCCGATGATCTTCCACGAAAAGGAGGAGTTCCTGGAGGCCCTGCGCCGCCTGGTCCGGGAGGGCGTGGCGAAGGAGAGGATCCGCGTGATCACTCCCTTCTCCGTCACGGAGGTGGAGGAGATCCTTCCCCGCATGCCTTCCCAGGTCAAGGTTTTCGCCCTCGCGGGAGCGGCATCCGGCACCGTCGCGGGGTTCGCCTTCACCATCCTGACCACCTTGAGCTGGCCCCTGATCGTCGGGGGGAAACCCATCGTATCGATTCCCCCTTTCATCATCATCGCCTTCGCCCTCACGATCCTGTTCGGGGCCCTTTCCACCTTCCTGGGTTTCCTCCTCCTGTCGCGGCTTCCGAGCATCCGGCGCATCCGGTCGATGGAGGAATACGGGAATGCGTTTGTGATCACCGTGGAGCCGGGGGAGACGAAATGAAGGGGTTCCCGGAACCAAGAAGCGGCCTGGTCGGCATGTGCGTTCTCGCGGGGGTTCTCATAGCGCTCACCCAGTTCGGCCCCATTGCGAAAGACGGAGCATCGCTTCTGCTGGCGCTTCTGTTCTGGGCCACGGTCATCGAGGGCTGCGTCGCCGCCGTGGCGGCGGGCACCCTGATCAAGGCCAGGTGGGTGGCCTCCGTGAAGAGGGAGCTGCTCTCGGTCTATCCCCTCCTTCTGTTCGTCTCGATCCTGTTCCTTTTCCTGGTCCCCTTCGTGGATTCCTATCCCTGGGCGGGAAGGAAGGGGATCTGGTTCGACAAGAAGTTTTTCGTCGGGCGGAATTTCGCCCTGCTGCTGCTCGCCTATCTCTCCGCGAGGAGATTTTCCATCGCCTCGGAAAGGGGGGAGGAAGGGGAAAAGGTTCTCGCCGCCGCCCTCTACCTCTTCGTCTTCGTCGCTTCCCAGTCCCTCATGGCGTTCGACTGGGTCATGTCCCTCATGTATCCCTGGATCAGCTCGCTGCTCGGAGGCTACTTCTTCATCGAATCCCTGTTCGGGGGCTTCGCCCTGTCGGGCATCCTCTACGTTTTTCTGTACGGGAGAAAGCAACGGGTCGGAGATCCGGAAGGCCGTTCCGACATGAAAGACCTGGCGGTCCTTCTCTTCGGATTCAGCCTGCTGTGGGCGGGGCTTTTCTACTCGCAGTTCCTCGTGATCTGGTACGGGAATATCCCGGAGGAGGTGAGCTTCCTCGTGACGAGGCTGTCCTCGTCCCCCCTTCGAGAACTCACCGTCTCGATCGTCTTCTTCTACTTCTTCATCCCCTTTCTCGTCCTTCTGCCCGGCCGGTCGAAAACGAACCCTTACGTGGTGTTCGCGGTTTCCCTTTCCGTCCTGTTGGGGATCCTGGTCGAACGGTTCGTCTTCGTGGCCCCCGTGGTCACGCCGAGCCCGCTGGCTCTGGGGATCGATTTCCTTGTCCTTCTGGTCCTCTTCGTCAGTTTCGTCGTGAAGAGAGGGGGCGGGAGGAGGGTCCTCGAAGCGTAGCCCGGTCGAAAAGTTCAGGGACGTTCTTAAAACTTTTCATTCCCACGGCTCCCAGCCTGCGTGGGGACGCCGCAGGAAGACGGGAGCCCGGCCGCGTCGGCAGGGAAGTCCTGCCGCAGGGGTTACCTGCCCAGGCAGCTTTTCGTGGACGGGATCACGCAGAGAAAGGCGAAGGGCTCGTCGCCCGCGTTCGCGAAGTTGTGCTCCTCGTCCGGGGGGACGTAGACGAAGGAACCCGGGCCGACCTTGCGCTCCCCGCCCTTCTGCCGGACCTTCCCCGTGCCGGAGAGAACGTAGACCTCGTGTTCCCACGGGTGCGCGTGGAACGGGGTGCGGCCGCCGGGGGCGACCTCGAAATGGCGCATCGTGAAGGTGGGAGCCCCGACGTTGTCCCCCATCAGGACCCGGATGGTGACGCCCTCCGCGCCGG
>DATEXR010000145.1 GCA_035256765.1 Candidatus Deferrimicrobiaceae bacterium
CCGCTCGCTGCCGGTTCCGCTCGACGCAAGTTCTTCCTCGCTCCACAGGCCGCTCTGCGGAACCCCCCGCATCGCCCCGGGTCCCCGGTCCCGGAAATGCGGTCAGCGGCGCAGCAAGCCGAAGGAGGAGGGGCGCAGTGAGGTTAAGCGCAGGCGTGTGGGTGCAACGCACGCCGAGCCACGAACGGAGCCCCCCTCCGAGGCTGCGGAGCCTCAATCATGGCGGTTATTCATCGGAGAAATTTCTGATGCATCTCCGGGATGCGGGAGGGGAGTGTCCCCGCCCGTCAGGAGTGTCCTCCCCCAGCCGCGATTGCCGCGTCGAGCTTGCCGCGGACCCTCGCAACCAGGTCGAACAGGCGGGCGGGCGAAAGCTCCCTGCCTTGCACCTTGAACACGTCGACGCCCGCGGCGACCCAGGGCGCGAGCGTATCCTCGATGGAGTGGAGGTCCCGAACGAGGGGAATCGCCCGGCACACGAGATGGCACCTCCCGGACCGCTTGGCGGAAGAGGGGGTCCCCGTTCCCGCCATCCGCGGTCGCTCCGGGGGGGTCGCCCCCTCCCGCGCGTAGCCGGGCAGCGCGCACTTCCCTTGGAGGAGGATCTCCGGCCGGCAGTGCACGAAAACCTCCACCAGCAGTCCGCTTTCCGTCTTGATGGCAGGGATCTCCTCCGGCCCCAGGGCGGTCGGCAGGACGACCGCGTCCGCCCCGACCTCCCGGTAGAACCTCGCCTCGGGGGGGTTGAGCGTGGAGACGCCCACGGAGGCCGTGATCCGCAGGGACGGCGCCTCCCGCCGCACGAGGGAGATCACTCCGGGGTCGGACAGGATCACCGCGAAGACGCCGTCTTCCGGAAAGCCTTTCACGGCAGCCAAAAAGGAAGGGATTTCCGCTGCGCCCGGAATCGTGTTCAGCGCCGTGTGCAGCCTGGCTCCCCTCTCCCGGCAGATCGCGGCGGCCTCCCGGACCTGCCCGGGGGAAAGCGACGCGCGCTCCCCGTCGCGGCTCCACCCCCGGCAGCCGACGTAGACGGCGTCGGCCCCGGCGGACAGAACCGCGTCCACCGCGGCGAGGGAGCCCGCGGGCGCGAGCAGTTCGGGAGCGCCTGTCCGTCTGCCGGGTTCCATGTGTGCTACCATTATATCTTCAACGGGGAATCGATCGGCCTGCCGGGTGCCCCCCTCTTCCCGAAGCGGGATGGTGGCGGGTGATATTTCGGTTGACTTGGGCCGGTCGTCCAGTATTGTATAGTGTCGTTTGTATACAATCGCATCCCCGAAATGAGGCGATTTTCCCGCCCCTCTGTCGCGGTGTAGAGGGGTTCTGCTTTGATAAAACATTCAGGCGGTGTGCTTCGCATGCTCGCGGATTATGCAACGGTCCTGGTGTTCATCCTGCTCGGCGCGGTGACCGTCGCCCTCATGCTGGGGATCTCGCGCCTGCTCCGGCCGCGCAACCCCACGCCGGTCAAGCTGTCCACGTACGAGTGCGGCGAGGTCCCGTTCGGCTCCTCGTGGGTGCAGTTCAACATCCGCTTCTACGTGGTCGCCCTGATCTTCATCATTTTCGACGTGGAAGTGGCCCTTCTCTACCCCTGGGCCGTGATCTTCCGGCGCCTGGGCCTCCTCGCGTTCGTGGAGGCGTTCATCTTCATCGTCATCCTGCTCGCGGGCCTGGCCTACCTGTGGAAGGAGGGGGACCTCGACTGGGTGCGGACCGTCCAGGAACCCCCCGCTCCGAGGGAAAGCCGATGAGCCACGATCCCGCGCAAGGCGTTCCGGCTCCCGCCGTCGGCCCGGGGTCCTTGGGCCCCGAGGCGCACGTGATGGTGGGCAGCGCCGACCAGTTCATCAACTGGTGCCGGAAGTCCTCCCTCTGGTACCTCCTGTTC
>DATEXR010000146.1 GCA_035256765.1 Candidatus Deferrimicrobiaceae bacterium
GGAGCGAGGGGCCTGTCCCCGGAAGGGTCGGCAGCCGAGGCGAAGCGGATGCGCCGTCAGACCGCGAAGGACGACCGAGCACGGCGCAGGCGTACTCCCGGTACGCCGAGCCGGGCGCAGGGAGTCCGACAAAGGGCTGGCGGTGCGTTCCCTCGCCGCAGGCGCCGGTCGCCAACAGGGCTGCCTTTTCTGCTGCGACAAGCGATCCCCGGGCTGCGTCGGGCGTGCTCGTCGCTCGCTTGTGCGGCGTACTTCCCGTACGCCTCCGCGCTCGCTCCTGCGCTTGCCCGCCTCGCCTCGGGTCTCCCTTGTCTCGCGACGAAACCCTTCCGGGGACCGGCCCCCTGCAGCGGCCCTCGAATGCCGGGATCTGAGGGAATGGATCTCTGGAGGCCGGCGAGCCCGTGCGCGGATTGGCCGCCTGTCCTGGGCTATCCCGGCGGCGGATCAGTGCGTCACGTCATTTACGAGACGGTACACGAGCGATTTGTTCCACGCTGCGGCAATTCGGGATGGGCCGTCAGGGATTCACGACCTGGAGGAATTTCTGTTTCCCGCCCTGGATCCGGATGATGACGGCGCTCTTGATGGGGTCTCCGTTTTCGTCCATCGTGAACTTTCCGGTAACCCCCTCGAATCCCGAAAGCGACGCCAGCGCATCCCGGATCTTCCCGGGGTCGCCGCTGTTCGCCTTCCGGATCGCTTCCAGCAGCATGTTGGTGGCGTCGTAGGCAAGGGTCCCCAGGGCGTCCGGCGTCTGCTGGAACTTTTCCCTGTATTTCTTCACCCAGTTCACGACCTCGGGGCGCGTATCCTCCGGCGAGTAATGGTTGGAGAAGTACCCCCCCTCGATCGCATCCCCCGCCACGTTCACCAGTTCCGGGGAATCCCAGCCGTCGGGTCCGATCAGCGTCACGTTCACCTTCGTTTCCTTCACCTGTTTCGCGATCAGGCCGACCTTGTTGTAGTAATCGGGCAGAAAGAGGACCTCCGGCTTCGTCGCCTTCACCTTGGTGAGCAGCGCCGAGAAATCCACGTCGTCCTTCCCGTACGACTCGTAGGCCGGCACCTTTCCCCCCATGCGGAGGAATGCGTCCCGGAAGACCTCGGCGATCCCCTTGGAGTAGTCATTGGAGGCGTCGTAGAGGACGGCCGCTGTCGCGGCGTGAAGCGTATCCCGGGCGAATTTCGCCATCACCGTCCCCTGGAAAGAGTCCGTGTAGCAGGCGCGGAACATGTAGTCCTTCCGCTTTCCGTCCGCCACGGTGACCTTCGGGTTCGTCGCGGTGCCTGTGATCGTGGGGATCCGGGAGCTCTGGGCAAGATCGGATACCGGGATGGTGGTCTTCGACGTGACCGAACCGACGATGGCCTGTACCCCATGCTGGTTGATGAGCAGATTCGCTGCGTTGCTCGCTTCGGTGGGGTCGTTCTTGTCGTCCACGATGAAGGTTTTGATCTTCCTTCCCGCGACGCCGCCTTTGGCGTTCGCCTCCTCCACCGCGATCTCGAATGCGTTCCTCACCGACTCGCCGAACGTCTTCACATCTCCCGACAGCGGGGTGATCAGGCCGATCTTGATTTCCTTCGTGGGGGGGGTCTTGCAGCCGGGGGAAAGCCCTGCCAGGAGAACGGCCATCGCAAGGAGCGACATTCTCTTTCTCACCTCTCTCCTCCTTCTTTCCTGTGCGGGGTTTTCGGTGAGCGCCCTCCAATTCTATTCCGGATTTCCCTGTCGCCAACAGTTTTTTCACGGAATGGTCCGGTGGGGAGCCCCTCGCCTCCCAGTCGCGAGGCGTTCACGAACTTCCCGGCGCCCCGGTTTTCCCTTTTTCCCCTTCGTAGGAGATCCGGTAGATCGCACCCGCCTTGTCGTCGGAGACAAGAAGCGCCCCGTCGGGCATCACGAGGAGATCCACCGGGCGTCCCCATGCCCGTCCTTCCGACAGCCAGCCCTCCGCGAACACCTCGTATCCCGTTGCCCGGCCGCTTTCGACACGGACGAGGGTTACCCGATATCCGATGGGCGTGCTCCGGTTCCACGACCCGTGCTCCGCAATGAATATATGGCCCCGGTACTTCTCCGGAAACATCGTCCCGGTGTAGAAACGCATCCCGAGGGCAGCCACATGGGGCCCGAGCTCCCATGCCGGAGGGACGAATTCCTCCCGAATCTTTTTCTTTCCGAACTCCGGGTCGGGGATCTCCTTTCCGTGCCGGTACGGAAAACCGAAGTGGAGCCCCTTCCCCGGTGCGTGGTTCAGTTCGTCGGGGGGGAGGTCGTCATCGAGCCAGTCCCTCCCGTTGTCCGTAAACCAGAGCTCCTTCGTGGATGGGTCCCAGTCGAACCCGACGGTGTTCCGCACGCCGCGGGCGAACGTTTCCTGTCCGGTTCCGTCGGGCCGCATTCTCTGGATCGAGGCGAACCGCGGATCTTCCCGCTCGCAGACGTTGCAGGGGGCGCCTACCGGAACATAGAGCCTCCCGTCCGGCCCGAATGCGATGAACTTCCATCCGTGATGGGTTTCCCGGGGGAAGCCGTCATTCACCACGACCGGCGATCCCGGATCCGCAAGACGGGACTCGATTCGGTCGAACCGGAGGATGCGGCTGATCTCCGCCACGTACAGGGCACCGTCCCGGAACGCCACTCCGTTCGGGCTGTGAAGACCCTTCGCCAGGACGATCACCTTGGCGCCTCCCGGGACCCCTCCCGGGTTCACGACCGCGTACACCTTGCCTTCCCCCCGGGTTCCCACGAATACCGTACCCCGGTCTCCGAGCGCCAGGGAGCGGGCGCCCGGCACATCCGGCGCGTACATTTCGACCTTGAAGCCGGCCGGAAGCCGGATCGACTTGAGACGCGACGAGGTGTCGCATGCGGCGGGAGACAGAAACAGAAATGAAAAAAGAACCGTCATCAAGACCAAAAGAACGCGTCCCGGTATCATGGGGACCCCTATTCCCGCAACCCGTGAAACGTCGCCGGGACTTCCGGCGGACGTCCTCTACACGAGGGGCCTCTCCTCGACGACCTCGAAGAAGGCGACGTACTTGAGGGCATTGGCGGCCCCCTCCCCCGACGATTCCCTGGTCTTCCCCCGGATCGTGTCGAGGAGCTTTCCGGAATCCCGGATCTCCTTGAGCTTCAGGGTCAGTCTTATCCCCTCATACCGGTTTCCGGGGGCGATATACAGGTAGGATGCGCTCGGGTTCTCCCGGAGGTTCCGATACGTAAGCCTCTCCGTCATCCCCCAGGCAAGGGTGTTCTCACCGCTCACATGGGGCATGGCATAGATGGCCGTGTTCACGGTTCCATCCGCGCCCGCGGTCGCCATCACCCCTTTCCCGCCGGGTTGGAAATGGTCCGCAAGTTTCATCTTTCCCTCCTTCTTTGGCAATCCTTTTTCCAAAATAGTTAGATTCGCGAAACCTCCACGAGGTTCGCGGCCCGGTCGTCTTCGCTCTCCCCCTGCCCGAATCCGTTTCGACCGGCGACCAGCAGCTGGGCGACCAAAGAATAAAAAAAGGGGAGAGGGTTCTCTCTCCCCTTCACGGGTTTTCTCTCATGCACCGAATTATTTTTTTCCGCCGCAACCGCACGTCTTGCACATAACGTTTCCCCCTTTCCTGGTCCTCTTGGTTTACAAAGGTTCGATGCGCGCGCCATCGGATCGATTCAACCTCCCCGGGAACAGGGGGAAGGCTTGACAAGTTTTCCTTGCGGCGGGCACACTTCACCAAGACAGCCAAACTTCGGGAGGAGCAGCCATGGCTCACAAGGTGATCATTCTCGGATCCGGTTGCGCAGGATCCACGGCCGCCATCTACACGGCCCGGGCGAACCTTTCCCCCCTCGTTCTGGAAGGACACGAGCCCGGCGGGCAGTTGTCCCTCACGACCGATGTGGAAAACTTCCCCGGGTTCCCGAACGGCATTCAGGGGCCGGAACTCGTCGCCCTCATGAAAGAGCAGGCGCAGCGTTTCGGGGCGGAATACCGCATGGAGAAAGTGACCGGGGTCGACCTCGCAAGGCGGCCCTTTCCCGTGACGACCGAGGAGAACACCTACCAGGCGGAATCCCTGATCATCGCCACCGGCGCCTCGGCCAAGATGCTCGGCCTGGAAGCCGAGAAGAAACTGCTCGGCCGGGGGGTATCCACATGTGCGACGTGCGACGGCGCCTTCTTCCGGGAAAAGGAGGTGATGGTGGTGGGAGGGGGGGACACGGCCGCCGAAGAGGCGATCTTCCTCACGAGATTCGCGAGGCGGGTCACCATCGTGCACCGGCGCGACCAGCTCCGGGCCTCCAAGATCATGGCGGACCGCGCCAGGAAGAACCGAAAGATCGAGTTCCTCTGGAACTCCGTGATCACGGACATCCTGGACCCCGAAAAGAAGGAGGTCACCGCGGTGAAAATCCGGAACACCGGAGACGGGAAGGAGGAGACGCGGAAAACCGACGGGGTCTTCCTCGCGATCGGGCACGAGCCGAACACCAAAATCTTCGAGGGGCAGCTCGCGATGGAAAAGGGCTACCTCGTTGTGCGGGACGGGTCAAGGACCAGCGTCGAAGGCGTCTTCGCCGCGGGCGATGTCCACGACTTCGTCTACCGCCAGGCAGTGACCGCGGCCGGCTGCGGATGCCGCGCCGCCATCGACACGGAGCGGTGGCTCGAGTTGCAGGAGAGAAGCTGACGGGGGAGCGGAAACGGATCACGGCGGTACGAAGCCTTGTGGGAACAAGACGATTTTCGACTGGCGGCCGCCCCGGAAATTGCTTATGATATGTCTTCCTTCCCATCATGATCATAGGTTCCCCGGGGACGGCTCCTCTCCCGGGGAAACGCGAAGAGGTGAACCGAAGAAGATGAGCACACTGTCGTACGTGAAAAACTTCATCACGGACAAGTACATCGCCTCCATCACCCCGACCTCCGACTTCGGGGTCAAAAAAGTGTGCAGCAAGATCGACTTTTCGCGCTGCAGCCTGGTCGTGGAATACGGACCCGGGACCGGCGTTTTCACGAATTACCTGCTCACGAGGATGGGGCCCGATTCCCTCCTGATCATGATCGAACGCAACGCCAACTTCGCGAACCTCCTGCGGAAGAAGGTCCGGGACCCGAGGGCGATCGTCGTCAACGACTGCGCCTCGAACATCCACGAAATCCTGCAGGAATTGAGGAAACCCTCCGCTGACTACGTGATCTCCGGGATCCCCTTCTCCTTCCTGTCGGTAAGCCTCAAAGACCGGATTCTTCGCAACTCCTTCACCGCCTTGCGGCCGGGAGGAAAGTTCCTCGCCTACCAGACGTTCTACCAGTCCAACAACCACCTGAAAGCGCATCTGGACCGGATTTTCGATTTCGTGCGGGTCGAGTACGAGATGCTCAACCTGCCGCCCCTTCGGATCTACGAGGCAAGGAAATAACGGCGGGTCGCCCGCTTCCCACCGCCGGAGCCGCGTGCCG
>DATEXR010000147.1 GCA_035256765.1 Candidatus Deferrimicrobiaceae bacterium
TCTTCTCGATCCCCATGCCGACCGCCGTGCGGGCCAGGAAAAGCAGGTTTTCGTCGGAAAGGATCTCTTCGGTCCCCGGTCCCGGATCCATCCCTTGCGGCCTGCAGTAGCTGCACCGCAGGTTGCACCTGCCGGTGACCGAGAGCCGGAGATAGTTGATCTTTCTTCCGAGGGGGTCGAAAAGACTCATGCCCGTCCTTTCGCGTCGGTCATCGCGCGGGAAAGTTCCTCCCCGCCGGTTTCCGGGATCCGGACCAGGAAATATATCATGCTCCCCCGAGAAAAACGGTTTTTATGAACCGGACGACGGCATCGGGATCGCGGATGTCAAACTGAGGCACCGAACTTTCCACCCGCTCGTCCGTGGCCACGGCGATCAACCCCGGAGGCGGCGGATCGATCAGGGGTTCCCCGGTGGCTTTCCGGTGGACCTCGATCTTGGGAAACCGGGAGGCCTTGTACCCCTCCGCAAGGATGATGTCCACCCCCTCGACGAACCGCGAAAGGATCGACTCGAAGGGGATCTCTTCCCGGTGATGCAGGACGACCGCCGTCTTTTCCCGGGAGGAGATCACCGTGATATCCGCCCCCGCGGCGGAAAACCGGTAACTGTCTTTCCCGGGGTGGTCGATCTCGAAGCGGTGCGCATCGTGCTTGACGGCGGCCACCCGGTGCCCGGCCGCTTTCAGGCCCGCGATGACCTTCTCCATGAGGGTCGTCTTTCCCGAGTTTTTCCGCCCGACGAAGCACAGGACGGGGGGGCGGAAACCTTCACCACTCATTTCGCCCCCCCGGATCGATACGGTTATCCCTCTGTTCCCATATCGCTCGCAAACCGGTTTCCTGCGGGACTATACCTTCACAAGATTCACCTTCGTATCGTAGAACGACACGCTCCCGCCCACCGGGTCGAGCATGCAGGTGTTCTTGAGGTAAGGATCCACCCACATGGCGGCGTTGGCGTGGACGCCGGTCCCCCTCCTCGGGTCGCCCTTGACGAGTTTCCCGTCGATCACGACGTCCGCCGCCCCGGTCGCCCAGTGCCCGTGCCCCAGGGTGAACGTGACCACCCCGGGCATGATCGTTTCGGTCGACTTGACCATCCCGATCATGGGCTTCTTCGCCCCGTTCCCAAGATCCCAGACTCCCTCCTTGTTGGTCGCGGAAACGACCTTGGCCCGGTCCCCGGTCTTGAGCCCGAGTTTCCCGGCGGTCGCCGGATGGATGAGGAGCTCGTTCTCCGGCTTGATGGCAAGCAGCCAATAATCCATGATGGTCCGCGATTTGGTCATCAGAATGTCCCTCTGCGTGATCAGGTGCAGGGGGTACCCGTCGGTCAGCCCCTCTTCCATCGGGGATTTCCCAAGGGCCGACGCGATCGGGATATACATCGCGTATCCGGGATTGGATTTCCCGGTGAACGCGTTTTTCGTCCCGGCGGTCTTCTCCTGGTACAGGTTGATGAGCGACTTGTACTGGTTGGCCGCGTGGTCGCCCTTGTAGATGTCCTTGTACTCCTGGAAGCGCCCGCCGCGGTTCAGGACGTAGACCACCTTCCGCCAGTTCGCCCCGGCGATCTTCTCCCACCGCTCCGGGTCGAACACGGTCTTCGGAAGGTGCTTGCGCGATTCGAGGAAGAGCTTGAGTTCCGCATCGTCGGCATCGGGAACGGGTTTCCCGTCGGTGGCCACGTTGGCGACCATCCGGATGTAGAAATCGTCCGGGCGGGTGAAGTCCAGCCCCGGCCCGAACCCGTCCTTGCCGTACCCCTTCATCCCGAGCCGCTCCGCCAGGGCGAGCTGGAGCGCCTCGTAGGAGCAGGGCATCTCCTCCCCGAAGACTTTCACCGTCTCCGGGATCGGGGCGATGACCGGCTGCCGGATCGGCTGGACCTTGACCGGCATGTTGGGGTGGGACCCCTGCATCTCCCACCGTTCCAGGAACGACAGGTCGGGGAAGATGTAGTCTGCGTACATGGACGTGGTCCCGATCAGGATGTCGCTGCAAAAGTAAAGAGGGACCTTCCCCACGTCCATGAGAATCGGGATGTTGGTTTGCCCCGCGGGAAGGGCGTAGACCGGCGTGCACATGTAGGAGAAGAGGGCCTTGATCGGGTACGGGTAGGCGTCGCCGATCGAGGGGACGATCTCCTCGTAGATGTCCGAGGCGAGGGGCCACCAGTTCCGCTTCGCCGGGTAGCCGGAAAAGAGGGTCGTCTCCTCGTACTTGACGTCGTGCCGGATCACGCTGATCCCGAACTTCCCGTTCTTCCCCGGGGCCATTTTCGCCAGGGCGAACGGCTGCCCCTCCTTGCCGCCCGTCGTGTTGTAGGTCGACGCTTCGATCATCCCCCCCTTCCAGTCGAAGTTCCCGAGGAGGAGGTTGATCGTCATCGCGGAGAGCACGTTATAGAAGCCGTTCGTGTGCTGGGCGATCCCCCGGTGGACGTCCACGACCGCCTTCTTCCCGTGGCTCGTCAGCTCCTTCGCGACCGCTTCGATCTCCTTCGCGGGGATCCCGCAGATCCTCGACCACTCTTCCATCGGCTTCGCGTTTGCCGCTTCGGCGACGAGCTTAAGCCCGGACTTCACCTTGACGTCGCCGATCGCCGCATCGACCAGCAGGTCCCCCGTGACCGGGTTCTTGTCGTCGTTGGGATCGACGGCGACCGGCTTCCCGTCCTTCATCGCCACGAGGTATTCGAAGTCGTGCTCCTTGTCGTCCTTGTCCTTTCTCTTCTCGGGCTGGGCCAGGCCGATCTCGTGGGCCCGCAGGAACTTGCCCGGCTTGCCGTCCTTGTCCATTTTTACGAGGAGGGCGGCGTTGGACCAGGTCGGCTCGCCGGCCGCCTTGGCGGCCGCCTTGTTCGCGCATGCCAGGTACCTGACGTCAGCCTTCTTATTGTTGATGATCCATTGGATGATCCCCGCGAAGAAGGCGCCGTCCTCCCCGGGTTGGATCGGCAGGTACCGGTTCGCCTTCGCCGCCGCCTTGTTGAAGCGGGGATCGACGACGGTCATCTTCGTCTTCCCGCTGACCAGGTTGGGAATGAGCCGGGCGTTCCGGTTGGAGGGGCCGTAGTTGGCGTCGAAGAGGTTCGACCCCACGCACAGGATGTATTCGCTGTTCTCGAAGTCTCCCTGCCAGTAGAACTTCTTGCCGCCCCCGAACTTGCTGTATTCGTACTGCTCGCTCATCGCCTTGCAGGTGAAGTAGAGCGACCCCTGGCACACCGTCGTGTGGCCGTGGGTGTTGACCGTCCCGAAGTAGTCCCCGAAGAACCGCGCGGAGAAGTCCCCCCGGCCGCCCTTCTTCCGCCCCCACATGTAGACCATCTGGTTGTTCCTGGGCCCCAGATCCGGGTGGTCCGGGTCGATGAGGTACGAAAGGTTCGGCGCATGCTTTGCCTTGAATTCCTCGACGGCCTTCTTTTTATCCTTCGCCTTGGCGATCGCTTTCGCGTCCTCGCCCATCTCCTTGGCGATCTTCGGGTCGCGGAGAGCATAGATCTCCTTGAGCCCGGCCACCTCGCGGTTCTCCTCCCCCGGCACGTGGCTAAAGAGCTTCCCGCCACCGACGATCTCGTCGACCGCCCGGTCGAAGGGGATCGTCATCCATTTCCCCTCGCCCCGCTTCCCGGCCCTCTTGATGACCTTCGTGATCCGGTACGGGTCGTAGACGCTCTGGAGGCCCGCCTGCCCCTTGGGACAGATCGCCATGTCGACCTTGTTCAATTCGAACGGAGACGTCCCGTACGGGGCATGGGGGACGGAAACGAAGGGATTGTACGGGTTCCCGTCGATCTTCAGGGCCACGGCGCTGCCGTTCTTCCGGAAGAACTTGACCTTGATGCCGCAGCCGGTATTGCATTGGAGGCAGACGGTATAAAGCGTGTTTTCCGCCCTGACGAGCTCGTACTCCTCCTCGGGGGTGAGTTGCCCCGCCTCGGCCCGGCGCATCAGGTCGGTGGCCCATTCGAGCTGCGAGGCGAGGACCGTACCGCCGAGAACCGCGGTGCACTTCAGGAAATCCCTCCGGTTTATGCCGTCCCAGCGATATCTTTTCTCTTCCATCTCTTCACCTCGACTACGGCAGGATGTAGTAGACCCTGGGTTTGGTCTTCGATTCCCGGGCAAACGACGGGGTGGTCCCCGGATAGCCGATCTTCCCGGCGATGTCCGACGGGCTCCGGTCCTTCAGGTCCGCGTTCTTGAGCTTCGCCTCCCCCTTCGACGACACCTCGGCCAGCACCGTGACCTTGTTCTCCTTGATCATCTTGTGGATCAGGCTCTTTGTATCTTCGGGATCCCCGAAGTAGTTCGCCCGGCAGATGCAGGTGCTCACGCACATCGGGACCATTCCGTTCTTCAGCCGGTGATAGCAGAAATGGCACTTTCGGGCATTCCCGCAGGGGATATGAAACTTCTCGCGGGGCCATTTCCGGCCGTACTCCCAGGTGGGGGACTTCTCGTACTCCTCCTCCTTGGGAGTGCCCTCGGTGTGGAGGCGGCCCGCGTCCAGGGTCCTTGCCTTGTACGGGCAGGCGATCACGCAGCGCCCGCAGCCGATGCACTGCCCATAATTGATCATGACGATGCCGGCGCTTTTCCCCTTCGTGCTCTTCCACGTCGCCTTCCCCTCCCCCTTGTTGGGGCACGCTTCCACGCAGGGAGGGTTGTCGCACTGCTGGCAGGGTCTTGGCGTGAACCGTCTCTTGACGTCGGGAAACGAGCCCGATTCCTCCTCGTAGACCGGCCGGTAGACGACGCCCGGCGGGCTTTTCTGTTCGGCCACGCAGCCCGCCGTGCACGACTTGCACGCCGTGCAGCGCCGGAGATCGATGAGCATCGCCCATTTGCCGTCGGCGGCCGCAAGAGCTCTTTGGATATCTTCCTGGATGACCGTCAGTTCGTCCCTTCCCTCGAACATTTACTTCACCTCCTTCGTGTGGCACGGATTGCAGCTTCCCTTCACGGAGAACGCCGTCTTCCCGTCGTGGCATGAACCGCAGGAAGCCCCCTTTCCCATCTGGGCCATGGTAGCGGTCTTGCGCTTCTCCTTCGTCACGTACAAGGAGGCATGGCATGCCGTGCAGGGAAGGCCCGACTTCCCGACGTGCGCGTCGTGGCGGAAGGTGACGTTGCCGATTTTCTTGACCTCATAGACGATGTCGCCTCCGCCGACCTGCGCGTATCCGGCCGATGTCACGGCGACGAGGAGCGTAAGCACGATCAATGCCCTATTCATGACCAATCCTCCTCCCTTGATCTTGCCTTACCTCATTCTGTATGGGGGTAGAGAAGAAATGCTCGAGGGACGCTTTTTCTCTTAGGATACGGCAAGGGAAGTCCTGACGCATGTCGACCCCTCCCATTCCCTAAAATATGTTGCTAATCAGGGGTTTCCATAAACAAAAATCGTGTTGCGAATGTGGGAAAATAAACCGGTCTTTGATATTTTGAACATCAACCTACTTTCGATATCCGGAGAATGCAAGAATTTTTTCCAGATTTTTTCCCCTGCCGCCGGGAACCGCCAACCGTCCTTCCCGGGGCGGCCGGTCCCGAAGCGGCGAGCGTCTTGCCTGCCGGCGGGGCAAATGTTCGGTTCCCATGATCCCCCCTGTTGTTGATACAATGACTCCCCTGTTTTCCGCACCTCGACAAGGAGAATGGTGAGGATCATGGCGATCACTTACGAGGAGGCGCTTGCCTCGGTACTGCCTTTCGTCCGCACCCGGGATGTCCGCGAGGTTCCCCTCCCGGACGCGGTGGGCGAGGTCCTGGCCCGGGATGTCATCGCCGACCGGAACATCCCTCCCTTCCCCCGCGCGGCGATGGACGGGTTCGCCGTCATCTGGACGGGGAGGGAAACGGAACGACCGTACCGGGTGGCGGGATCGGTCAACCCGGGCACCGTGTGGGGCGGGGACCCCGCCGAGACGGATTGCGTCAGGATCATGACCGGGGCGAAAGTCCCGGCGTCGTTCGACACGGTGATCCAGATCGAGCATGCGGAAGTCGACCGCGAGGGGACCGTCCGGTTTCACACGCCAACCCGCCGAGGGCAAAACATCGCCCAGGAAGGGGAAGACATCCTTCAAGGGGCTGTCCTCATTCCCTCGGGAACGTATCTTTCCGCCCATCATGTCGCCACGCTTTCCTCCGTCGGCCGGTGGGAGGTCCCGGTCTACAGGCGCCCGACCGTCGCGGTCCTTTCGACCGGCGACGAGCTGGTCGAACCGTGGGAGGGGGCCGAAGGCCCCATGATCCGCAACAGCAACGCCCATTTTCTCCTCGCCGCGCTCAACGGTCTCGGCTTCCGGAAAGTCCGGTACCTG
>DATEXR010000148.1 GCA_035256765.1 Candidatus Deferrimicrobiaceae bacterium
CCCCTCCGCCTTCCCCGCCCCCGGTATACATTTCCATGGACTTCACCGACGTCGATCTCCCCGTGCTCATCAAGTTCATCAGCGAGCAGACCAAAAAGAACTTCATCTTCGACGAACGCGTCCAGGGGAAGATCACGATCATCTCGCCCCGGCGAATCACCCTGGACGAGGCCTACAACGTCTTCCTGTCCGTCCTCCACGTCAAGGGGTTCGCCACCGTGGAGCAGGACAACACCATCAAGATCATCCCGATCAGCAGCGCCCGGCAGGAGAACCTGCCGACGGAGACGGACGGGAGCCGGGAGCCCGGGGCAAAGATCATCACAAGGCTGATCCCCCTTCAGTACGTCGACGTCGCGGAGATCGTCACCCTGCTGACTCCGCTCGTATCCAAGGACGGTCTGCTCACCTCATTTCCCGCCTCCAACACCCTGATCATCATCGACTCCCGGTCGAACATCGACCGGGTCATGCGGATCCTCGCGGAAATCGACCGGGAGGGGACGGGAAACACGCTCCATATCGTCGCGCTGAAAAACGCCTCCGTCACGGAGATCGCCAAGACGCTCGATTCCCTCTATCAGGAGGTCGCGACCCCCCAGGTGGTCGGCCGCGGCGTCCGGGCCGTTCGTCCGGGCAGGGCACGCGGAAACGCCCCGAAGTTCATCCCCGACACCCGCACGAACATCCTGCTCATTCTCGCGGGGAAGGATGCGATCGACGACATCCTGGACCTGATCGCCAAACTGGACATCCCGACCCCGGAGAACACGGGAAAGATCAACGTGTACTACCTGGAGAACGCGGACGCAGAGGAGGTCGCCAAGGTTCTCGCCAATCTCACCGAGAAGCGGCCTGGCGCGGCCGCCCCGGCCCCCGGGCAGCCCGCCACGATCCGGGGGGTCATCACCGCGGAACTCGAAGGGGGGGTAAAGATCACGGCGGACAAGGCCACGAACTCCCTCATCATCATCGCCTCGCTCAACGACTACCAGACCCTCGTCGAAGTCATCAAGAAACTCGACATCCGCCGGCGGCAGGTCTACGTGGAGGCGCTGATCATGGAGATCAGCCTGGACAAGGCGCGCGACCTGGGCGTCGAGTTCCGCGGCGCGGCCGAAACCCGCAACAACGGCGCCGTTCTCGGGGGAACGAACTTCAACTTCGCGGGCAATCTGAACGAGCTGCTGGCTTCCCTGGCCACCGGGAACCCGCTGCTGTTTTCCGGCACCGGGTTCATCGCGGCAGGAATCGCGGGCAACGTCAAGCTTCCGGATGGAACGGAGATCCCCGCCATCACGGCGGTTCTGCGGGCCGCGCAGACCCGCGACAACGTGAACGTTCTCTCCTCCCCTCACCTGTTGACGCTGGACAACAAGGAGGCGGAGATCATCGTCGCCGAGAACGTCCCGTTCATCACCAGCCAGTCCCGCGACACGACGAACCTCGCCAACGTCATCAACACGGTCGAACGGAAGGACGTCGGGATCATCCTCCGGATCACGCCGCACATCCACGAGAGCGAGTACGTGAACCTCGAGATCTACCAGGAATCGTCCGCCGTCAAGGGGGACTCCCTGCTGGCGACCTCCACGGTGGGCCCCACGACGACGAAACGGTCCGCCAAGACCAGCGTTCTCGTCAAGAACAGCGAGACCGTGGTTCTGGGCGGGATGATGCAGGAGACGGTCAACAACAGCGAGTCGAAGATTCCGCTCCTGGGGGACATCCCTCTCCTGGGGCACCTCTTCAAGTTCTCCTCGGTCAGCCGGAAAAAGACGAACCTGCTCATCTTTTTGACCCCGCACATCATCAGGAACCCGGAAGAGATGGGGCGGATGACCAACGAACACCAGAGGAAGATGGACGATTTCATCGAGCAGCACAAGGGGGAGGTGGAGAGGATCCTCCCCGAGAAGAAGCCGACGGAGGCGAAGTGAGCCAGGAACCGGGAAAGGATAGGACGCAGGACCTCTCGGCGCTTTCCGCCGAGGCCGGCCTGCTCGAGAAGATCCCGATCGGGTATGCGCGGAAGCACCTCCTCCTCCCCTGCCGGGAGGCGGACGGCTCCCTCGTCGTCCTCTCCGGGCGGCCCGAGGCGACCTACGCGCTCGACGAGATCCGCTTCCTCGTCGGGCCGGTCCGCGTCCTCCCCGCCCCCGAGGAATTCATCCTGAAGAAGATCGACGCGGCCTACGAGCGGTACCACACCCCCGAGCGGGAGATGGCGGAGGGGCTTTCCGGAGAGTGGGATCTCGACGTCGATGCGGCGTTCGAGG
Source organism: Candidatus Deferrimicrobiaceae bacterium (assembly GCA_035256765.1). Classification (NCBI taxonomy): domain Bacteria; phylum Candidatus Deferrimicrobiota; class Candidatus Deferrimicrobia; order Candidatus Deferrimicrobiales; family Candidatus Deferrimicrobiaceae; species Candidatus Deferrimicrobiaceae bacterium. The sequence continues at coordinate 2,280 of DATEXR010000148.1, forward strand.
AGACCCGCGACCTCCTCGAAACGCCGGACGAGGGCCCGGTGATCAAGTTCGTCCACTCCCTGATCTTCCGGGCGATCCGGGAGCGGTCCAGCGACATCCACGTCGAGCCGTTCGAAAAGGAGCTCGTCGTGCGGAATCGCGTCGACGGGATCCTCTACCCCATGGTCACCGCGCCGAGGAAGTGGCACGCCCCCGTCGTGTCCCGCATCAAGGTCATGGCGAGCCTCGACATCGGCGAGCGCAGACTCCCCCAGGACGGGAGGATCAAGATCCGCCTCGGGGGCAAGGAGATCGACATCCGCATTTCCGTGGTGCCCACGGCGTTCGGGGAAAGGGCGGTCCTTCGGATTCTCGACCGGTCGAACCTCCTGCTGGGGCTCGAGGACATCGGGCTTGCCCCCGGCGACCTGGCTTCGCTGCAGCGCCTCCTGGGGAGGTCGAACGGGATCCTGCTCGTCACCGGCCCGACCGGCTCCGGGAAGACCACGACCCTCTACGGGGCGCTGCGAAGGCTCGACTCGGGAACGAAGAACATCATCACCATCGAGGACCCGGTGGAATACCAGATCCACGGCATCGGGCAGATCCAGGTCAACCCGAAGATCCACCTCACCTTCGCCGGCGGACTGCGGTCGATTCTCCGGCAGGACCCCGACATCATCATGGTGGGGGAGATCCGGGACTCCGAGACGGCGGAGATCGCGATCCAGGCCTCGCTGACGGGGCACCTCGTGCTGTCCACCCTCCACACGAACGACTCGGCCAGCGCGGTGACCCGCCTGGTCGACATGGGGATCGAGCCCTTCCTGGTCGCCTCCTCCCTGACGGCGGTTGTCGCCCAGCGTCTCGTCCGCAAGCTCTGCCCGGACTGCCGCGCGCCGTATGTCCCCTCCCCCGCGCAGTGGCGGGAGGTGGGGCTCGCCGGGGAGCCCTCCGGCCGGTTCTTCGCCCCGGGCGGGTGCCCCTCCTGCATGAACACCGGCTACCGCGGGCGGATCGGGATCTTCGAGATCCTGATCGTGGACGACCGTCTCCGCGCCCTGATCCTGGAGCGCGCGGATTCCGAGGGGATCAAGGCCCACGCGACCGGCCGGGGGATGCGCACGATCCTCGCGGCGGGGGCGGAAACGGTCCGCGCCGGCATCACCTCCGCGGAGGAAGTGCTGCGCGTCACCCAGGAAGAGTAAGAGGTCCCCGTGCCCACGTACCGGTATACGGGAATCTCCCAGGCAGGAGCCGAGAAGAAAGGGGTCCTCGACGCCGAGACCGTCTCCGCCGCTCGTCTGAAGCTCCGGTCCGACGGGATGTACCCGGTCACGATCGTGGAGGATACGGGCGGCGGCAGGTTCCTCCCCTCCCTCTCCCTGCTCGGCCGGAAAGAGTTCCTCCCCCTCCTCACCCGCCAGCTGGCCACCCTCGTCGGGGCGGGCGTCCCCGTGATGTCCGCGCTCCAGTCGCTCTCGGCCCAGGTGGACGACCCCGAAAGCCGCCGGGTGCTCGTGGAGGTGCAGGAGGCCGTGCGCAGCGGCATGTCCCTCGCGCGCGCCGTCGAGTCCCATCCCGGGACGTTCCCCGAGCTGTACGCCAGCATGGTGCGGGCCGGGGAGGAAAGCGGCACGCTGCCCCTGTCGCTCTCCCGGCTGGCCGACCACCTCGAGGAACAGGCGCGGACGGTCAACCGCGTCCGGTCCGCCCTCACCTACCCCCTGCTCATGGCCTCCGTGGCGGCGCTGGTCGTCGTCTTCCTGCTGTCGTTCGTCGTGCCGAAGATCGTCGGGGTCTTTTCCCACATGGGCCAGGCCCTTCCCCTCCCCACCCGCGCGCTGATCGCCGTGTCGAACCTTCTGGCGGCCGGGTGGTGGGTATTGCTCCTGCTGCTTGGCGCCCTGATCGTGGCGGGCAGGCGGTACCTGTCCACCGACAAGGGGAAAAGGGCCCGGGACGCCTTCCTGCTGCGCCTTCCCATTCTCGGGAGGATCGTCCACCTGTCGGCCCTCTCCCGGTTCGCCCGGACGCTTTCGACCATGGCGACTGCCGGGATCCCCATCGACCGGGCGCTGCGGATCGTCGCCCCCGTCGTGGGAAACGCGGTGATCGCGGAGCACATCGAGGCGGCGGCGGCCCGCGTCGTGGAGGGGTCCTCGCTGTCCGATGCGCTTCGCCACCACGCCGAGATCCCCCCCACGCTCGTCCAGATGGTGGCCGTCGGGGAGGAAAGCGGGAAGCTCGACTACCTGCTCGAGAAGATGGGAGAGGCGATCGACGGGGAGGTGGAGGCCCGGCTGTCCCGCGCCCTCTCCCTGATGGAACCGGTTATCATATTGTTGATGGGGACGGTCGTCGCCTTCATCGTCATCTCGATTCTGCTGCCGCTGCTCGAGATCTCCACGATCGTCCGCTAGAGGAGGGACAAGACATGGTACGGATGCCGAGCGGAAGGAACCGGATGCGCGACCGCGCCGGGTTCACCCTTCTGGAAATCATGGTCGTCATCGTCATTCTGGGGCTCCTCGCGGCTCTCGTGGTCCCCAGGCTGATCGGGCGGACGGAGGAGGCGAAGCGGACCCAGACCCGTCTCCAGATCAAGAACATCGAGCAGGCCCTGCAGCTTTTCAAACTCGACAACGGCTTCTACCCCGCCACGGAGCAGGGGCTCGAGGCCCTCGTGCGGGCCCCCGAAACCGGCAGGGTCCCGAAGAATTACCGGAAGGGAGGGTACCTCGACCGGGTGCCGAAAGACCCCTGGGCCAACAATTACGTGTATGTCTCCCCCGGCTCTCACGGGGACTACGACATAAGCTCCTACGGGGCGGACAATGTCCCCGGCGGGGAAGGCGAGGATGCGGACATCAACTCCTGGGACGCGCCGTAGCCCGGGCTTCACGTTCATCGAGCTGTCGATCGTCCTCTTCGTGCTGGGGCTGCTGCTCTGGCTCGTCGTCCCCCGCATCTCTTCCGTCGCCGGCCCCAGCCGCGACACCGTGTTCCGGGAGATCGCCGCCGGTTCCGAAGCGGCATTCGACACGGCCCTCTTCGAAAAACGGGAGGTCCGCCTCGTCATCGACCCGTCCGCCGGGACCTACCGGTTCCGCACCATGGAGGAACAAAGGGCCTTGCCGGCGCCCCGCGGGCTGTCGGAGGGCCTGACGATCACGGGGGTCCGGATCGAGGGGGAGGACCGCCCTCCCGACATCGTCACCGAGATCCGCTACCTCCCCGGCGGGAAGATCCCCGCCTTCCGGATCTTCTTCCGCGAATCCGGCGGGGGCGCGAATCCCCCCGAGTGGACCCTCCGGGTGAACCCCACGGACGGTTCGGTCGACATCCTCGAAGGGAACGTCACGGTCGATGCGTAGAAGAGCCGCCTCCCCGGATGGCTTCACGCTCCTCGAGGTCCTCGTGTCCCTGGCGATCCTCTCCGCCACGCTCATCATGGCGTACCAGGTCACCTCCGCGGCCATTTCCGCGGGGGAGAGATCGGAAGCGTGGACGACGGCATCCCTCCTGGGCGAGGAGAAGCTTCGGGAAGTCATCGAAACGTTCCCGGAGATCCAGGAAACGGAAGGGAAATTCCCCTCTCCCCACGAGGGGTACTCGTTCCGGCTGGCCGTCAAGCAGGCCCTCCACGCCGACGCCCGGGAGGTGGTCCTCGCCGTGTCCTGGAAGACGGGCGGAACCGTGGAATCGATCACCCTGTCGGGGCTGGCGGTGCGATGAGCAGGACGGCAGGCAGACGCGGCTTCACCCTCGTGGAAGTCCTTCTCACGCTGGCGATCTTCTCCGTGGTCCTCCTCTTGCTCCTCTCCTCCTTCACGGGGGTGGAGCGCGCCCGGGAGATCCTCTCGGACAGGTACCGGGATTTCCGGCAGCTGAGAATGAGCATCGACCGGCTCGGGGCGGACATCCAGGGTGCGTTCTCCTCCGACGGCAACGAGGCGACGGCGCTTTCCTGCCACGAGGACACCTTTTCGGGGAAGCCCGCCGCCACCCTGGTCTTCACCGCCTTCGTGCTTCCGGAGCAGGGCGGACCGCGCCCTGCGGACGGCATCGTAAAACTCCGGTACTTCCCGAAACTCGGCCGGGAGGGCAAGTTCCTCGAGCTCTACCGCGAGGAGTCCTCCCTCCCCCTGATCGAGAACAAGATCCCCACGCGGGAGATCCGGATAGCGGACCGGCTTTTGGGCTTCCGGATGGAGTTCTTCGACGGGAGCGCGTGGACGAAGGAGTGGCCGTCGGGCGGCCGGAAAAAGACCGCGCTGCCCCGCAAGGTGGCCATCATCCTCACCTCCTCGTCCGGCGAGGAGTACCGTCGGGTCGTTCCCCTCCCTCTCGCGGGGACGGAGGCGGCGATCCCGTTTTCGGGAAGGCGGGCGGGGGCAAAGCAATGAGGGCGCGGAGGGCCGGCGACCGGGGGGTGGCCCTTCTCATCACCTTGTTGATCCTCGTGCTGATCGTCACCCTGGTGTGGGAGGTCTTCCGGGTCGGAGCGCGAGCGGCGCAGACGGGGGCATACGGCCGCGACTCCATCCGCGCGGAGCTCGTGGGGGAGGCGGGCGTCGCGGCGGCCCGGATCGCCCTTCGGGAAGACGCGGGGAACAACGATTACGATACCCTCGACGAGGTCTGGTCGAGACCGGTCCCCCCCATCGACCTGGGCGAGGGAACGATCCACATCGTGGTGGAGGACGAGGAGCGGAAGATCCACCTGAACCGCCTCGTGCTTCCCAACGGGAACGCGCCCGACGACCAGAGGCTCGCCGTCTTCCGGAGGCTTCTCGAGATCCTCGAGATCGACCCGTCGCTCGCGGACGCCGTCGTCGACTGGCTCGACAACGACGATACGCCCCGCGTGGGGGGCGCTGAAAGCCCCTACTACCTCTCCCTCCCCTTCCCCTACAAGGCGAAGAACGATTTCTTCGACACCGTCGACGAACTTCGTCTCGTCCGGGGAATGACCCCGGAGGCGTTCGAGAAGCTGCGGCCGTTCGTCACCCTCTATTCCTCGGGGAAGGTCAACCTCAACACGGCCCCGAAGCAGATCCTCCTCGCTCTTTCCGCGGGGCAGGACGCGGCCGAGGCCGGGGAGATCACCGAGGCGACGGCCGACCAGATCATCGAGGACCGGAAAGTGAATCCCTTCCGGAAGATCGAGGAGATCGGGAACGTGAGCCCGTTCCTTCTTGATCTGTACAAGAAGACACGGATCCGCGACCTCATGGACACCCGGTCGACCGCCTTCCACGTGCGTTCCTCGGGGGAGTTCGCCGGAACGGTCCGGACGATCGATTCCGTCGGGATCCGGTCCGGAAAAACTATACAATGGCGGTACTGGAGAGTAGAATAACGCACCGAATTTCACGATCCGCGGGGGGAGCATGAGACGTGTCCTGACAGGGATCCTGGCAATGGTGCTCGCCGCCGCGATGGCGGCGACGGCGGCGGCCGAAAGGACCGTCCCGGTGAACGATCCCGCCTCCCCCGGCGTCTTCGACCAGCCCTCCGTGGCGGTGGAGGGAGCCGTCAACCACGTCGCCTACATCGGCGCGGACACCGCGGCCGGCCCCTTCCGCGTCTACTACGCGGCGATCGACGGGGGGACGGACTTCACCAACCTCTCCCTTTCCCGGACCACCGCGGGGTTTTTCGTCACCCCGCCCACGCCGATCGACAACACGGACGCGGGGAATGATCTCTACGCCGACGCCCGTCACCCCCAGATCGCCCTTCGTTCCTCCACCGAGGCGGTGATCTTCTTCCAGGCCAAGCCGGTCGCTTCCGCCGACCCGACGTATGCGCTTTATGTGGCGCGTCTCACGCTGTCGAACAAGGCGGTGGTGAAGCGTTCCGTGCGCAGGGTAACGGGAGTCGGCGGTTTTCAGGAGGACGTCTCGTTCGGACTGGTCACGGCGGACAACTCGGCCAGGCTGGCCTACGCGGGAAGGCAGGGGGTCGCGGACCCGTTCGGCGTCTACTACGCGAGGATCTCCCTGGAGAGCGCCGCCGTCACGGGAAGCCCCGGAACCCCGCTTCTCCTCTCCTCCGTGGCGGGAAGCACCGGCTTCCGCCCGCTGCCCAGCCTGAAACTCGACGGACTGAACCGCGCCCACGTCGCCTGGGCCGCGAACAGTAACTCCTCCAACCCCAACGGGATCTACTACGCTCTGGTGAAGGAGACAAGCGGGGCGGACAACGTCGTGATTGCGGCGACCGAGGTCCTCGGGCGGTCCCGGAAGTTCGGGCACCCGAACCTCCTCGTCTCCGGGAACAGCTCCATCGTCATCCTCGCGGCGGACGAGTCCCTCCCGGGGACGGCCGGGAACCTCGGCCTGGTGAACATCAACCCCGACGCGGACAACCAGGACGGAAGCCCGGTCGAGATCTCGACCAACACCAACTTCCTTCTCACCCCGCCGGGGGAGGCGATCCTGCCCGGGGATTTCAGCGTCTTCCGGCCCGCGGCGTTCCTCGACATCCTCGGGGCCATCCATGTCACGGGATACGGAAGCGGCGGGACGAGGTCCGTCTACTTCGCCTTCAAGTTCGCCTCCTCGTATCCTTTCGCGCAATTAACGACAATCCCGCTACCGGTGGGCCTCGACTCCTCCGAGTTCCCGGTCTCCCTCGACGGGGACTACACCCGGGCCGCCTTCGGGTTCATCAGCGGAAAGGTCGTCGTCTTCTGGTCCGGCGCGGTACCGGGTACGGGAAACAGGAACCTCGACGTCACCGGCCTGCCCACGTCGAAGGCGGAATCGTTCAACGAATCGGGGTGCCGTGTCGCGGCCAATCCCGGACCGGCCGGGAATGACAGGACCCCCGACGCCCTCCTGATCCTGCTGCCGCTGGCCGTCCTCGGAATCCGCCGATTCTTCAGGAAAGCCCTTGTGGGGTAGACGCTTTCCCCGGGGGCGGTGGCTGTGGATCGTCCCGGGCGTTTTGCTGTTCCTCCTCGTCTTTCTCCTGGCGATTTCCTACACGCTCCCGGGAAGCGTGATCCTTTCCCTTGTTCGCCCCTTCCTGGCGAAGTCCGGGTTCGAGATTTCCGCGGAAACGGCACGGACGGAGTTCCCCCTGGGGATCCGGCTGGAAAACGCCGCCTTCTTCCGTCCGGGAACAGGAGAGCTTCGGCTGGACACGATCCGGGCCGGGTGGGAGTGGACCGGCCTCCTCCGGTGGCTCCCGGTCCACGTGACGGTATCGAAAGGGAACGCGAAGGCGCAGCTGTACACCTCCCCCCGGTTCTGGAACCCCGGGAAAGGGCGCCTCTCCCTCGAAAACGTCGCCAGCGAAGAATTTGCCTCCCTTCTCCCCCCTTCCACGTCGGGAACCGGATTCCTCCTCGAGTCCGCGGAGGCGCGATGGAGCCGCTCTTCTTCGGGGGAGATCTCCGGGAGGGGAAACGCAAGGTTCACCTGGCTGCGCGTCCCGATCCGCCAGTCCTCCTCGCCCATCCGGGAGGCCCTGCTGCAGGATGTGAAGGCCCTTTTCGCGGTACAGGGGAAATCCCTCATCGTTTCCTCGATCGCCGGAACCTACGAGGGGGCGCATGTCGAGGGAACCGGCGAGATCGCGGAACTTTTTTCCCTCCCCCAGGCCACGATCACGTTCCACCTCCGGATCGAGAACCCCCTCGAGGGAAAGATCGCCACCCTATTTGACCTGCTGGCGAAAAACGCCAAGAATGCTAATCTGAGGATCCGGGGGCCTCTCCTGTCGCCAACGGGAGAGTTCCAGTTCTTCTAAAGGAAGGAACATTGAGAAGCCTGGGGATCTCCATCACGCGCAACTTTCTTTCCGCCGTCCTTTGGGAGCACTCCCTCCGTTCCTCGAAGATGGAGGGATCGTGCGAGGTCCCCTGCACCGACCCGTATGGCAGCGGGGAGGACATCGCCCGGCTCGCGGAGGAGGTCCGCAGGATCGCGGGTCCCGGCCCCCTTCCGTCCGCGGTACTCTCCCTTCCCCCCGCCTGGACGTTCCTGCGAATGATCCGGCTCCCCGTCACCGACCTGCCGCGGGCGAAAAAGATGCACATCGCGGAACTCGAGGGAAACCTCCCGATCGACGACGAGGAGATCCTTTCCGACATCCTTCCCGCCGGGGAGCCGGGGACGTTCCTGGCCGTCGCAGCGAGGCGGTCCGCCGTCGAGAAGGTCGTGTCCTCGTTCACCGAGGCGGGCTTTCGCCCGGACCGGGCGATCACCGACCACGTGTCGCTTCTGTGCGCCGTTCTCTCCTCGAAGAAAGGATTCTCCGGCCTGGTCTTCTCCGACCGGAGCGATTTCGTCGCCCTTCGGCTGTCCGGAGGCGCCATCGCCACGGCCCGCCAGTTCCCCGAGGCGATCGCCGCGACCCCGGGGGAACTGGTGAGCGGAATCCGGGAGATCCTGGAGGCCGATGCGCACGGCGCATCCCCCCAGGCCTCCATCGTGGTCGGGGATCTTCCCCCTCCTCTCGCGGAACTCCTCCCCCACCCGGACTTTTTCGTGGCGCCGGGGGCGGCCGGGAACGTCTCGCCCCTCGCCTACGGCGCGGCGCTCGCGCCTTTTTTCGGGCGGGAAACCGGCAACTTCTCCCTCCGGACCTCCGCGGAGGCCGAGACGGAACGGGCGCGGAACCGGTCCCGGGTCCGCATCACGGTCGCCTTGGGCGTCATCGCCTTGATCTCCCTGGTCGGTACGATCCTGGTCGCGCAGTGGGCCGAGGGGAAGAAAGTCTCCCAGATCCGGGCCCAGATCCGGAAGGAATTCACCGAGGCCGTCCCGGGCGTCAAGGTCGTCGTCCAGGAAACGGCGCAGATCCGGGAAAAGATCCAGGCGCTCGCCCGCCAGAGAAAGGAGCTGGGGTCCGATTTTCCGGAGCCGACCGCCATGCTGGCGAAGGTGTCGCAGGCGCTTCCGGCGAACCAGAACGTTTCCGTCCGCGAGGTATCCTTCGATTCCGGCCGGCTCCGCCTTCAAGGCGACGCGGGGTCGGCGGAGCTCGTCGAGACGTTCCGCACCTCGCTCGTGGCCGCCTTCGGACGGGACGCCACGGTGACCGTCCAGGAATCCGAGGGAAGCGCCCGGGGAGGGAACGTGCGGTACACGATCCTGATCGAGAACGGGGGAAACGGCCGTGCTTCGTAGCCGCGAGAAGGTCGTCCTCGCGCTGGGCACGTGCGCAGCGGTCCTGATCCTTTTGCTCGCGTTCGTGGTGATCCCCGGGATCTCCCGGGTGCGGTCCCTGTCGCGGGGTTCGGTGGTCGCCGAAAAGGACCTGGCGGAACTCCGGAAGATGCGCCCGGAGCTCACGATCCTGGACCGGGAGGTGCGCCGCCGGTTGAATCAGGTCAACGCCGCCGCCAACTCCCCACAGTCTCCGCTGGCGCGTCTTACCGCATCGATCCAGGAGGCGGGCTTCCCGCAGTCGGCCTTCAGCCTCAAATCCGCCGGATCCCGGACGGGGGAATACGTCGGCGAGGAGTCGTTCGATCTGAAGATGCAGAACCTGACCTACCTGGAAGCGGTCCGCCTCCTCACCCGGCTTTCGAACGGGCCGCTGCCCGTCGTCGTCCGTTCCGCCAACCTGAAGAGCCGCTTCGACGACAGCAAGTACCTCGACGCGACCCTTCGCATCGGATTTCTGCTCCCGGCGGCCCGATGACCCGCCGGATCCTCCTCGTCGCGATCCTTCTCCTCCTGCTGCTGCCCGCGTGCCGGGACGACCGCAAGCGACCCGACCTCACCGCGGAGGAGGAGGCGATCCTCAAGGAGAAGGCGGACGAAAAGATCGGCCTGATCATCCGGGAAAATCTGCCCGCTCTTTTCGCCGGCATCGTCGTGTTCCGGTCCGACGCCTTCCTCACCCAGTCGGAGATGCTTTCCCGGCGCGAGCTGTCGGTGCTGGACTCCTTCGGAAACGCCGCCGTCGTCCTCCTCAACTCCCCCGACATCCCGCCGCTTCTCAAGGAGAAATCCGTGAGGAAGATCTCCTACCTCTGCCGGCAGGGGCCCCTTGCCCGGATCCATCCCGCTTTCCTGATGGAGGTTCTTAACCGGTTCGGCGAAGGGAAGGAAACCGTGCCGACTTCCTTTCTCGTCCGGTTCCGGGAGATGCCGCAGGAGAAAGAGGAAAAATTCGTGGAGGCGGCCGGCTTTACCGTCGCATCCCGCGCGGGGGTCGTCTGGGCCGTCTCCGGACCGCTCACCTCCCTGCCCCGTCTTCTCGAAGACGACCGAATA
>DATEXR010000149.1 GCA_035256765.1 Candidatus Deferrimicrobiaceae bacterium
ATCCGGTCGAATCCCCTGTCCCCCTCCTTTACCCGCGATCCACCGTGGTGGCATCATATCGGAGAGAGACATCCCGCAACAAAGGAAAACCACGGATGCGCACATCCTACGAGGAAAGGTACGAAAAGGTGCTCGATCTCGCGGAGGCGATCGGAAAGCGTCGTGGCGAGATCATCGCGCAGGCGGTGCGGGACATCCGGTTCACCGTCCGGGACACCGCGAACGAAGTGGACATCGCGGTCGACCGCCTGAAGATGTACGACGACGCAAGGACCTTCCTGGAAGACAGGCGGCCTCTGGGGGGCGATGGATCGAGCGTCTCCCTCATGCTCTCCTACAACGGCAGCGCGTGGCTCAACACCGCCATCACCTCGATCTGGATGGTGGGAAACCGGGTGGACGTGAAGTTCTCCTCGAAGGGGACCGGGCTCTGCGGCCTCACGGAATCCCTCTACCGCCCGATCTTCGGGGGCGACATCCGCTTCCACCGCGGGAACGGGAAGAGCTTCCTGGAGAGTTCCCTCCGGGACCCTTCCGTTTCCGCGGTCGTCATCTTCGGCTTCGACGAAAACGTCCTTCCGTACGAGGAGGCGTTTCGCCGGACGGGGAAGAAGCTCATCTTCGAGGGGCCGGGGCAGGACCCCTTCATCGTCTTCCCCGATGCGGATCTTCCCCTCGCCCTGTCGGACCTCATGACGGCGAAGTTCATGTACTCGGGGCAGACGTGCACCGCCCCGAAGCGGATCTTCGTCCACCGGTCGGTCTACGAGGAGTTCCTCGACCGGTTCGAGGAGAGAGCGGCGAGACTGGTCGTCGGGAGGCCGGAGGAGGAGCGGACCGACGTCTCCCCGGTGGCGAGCGACCTCGCCGTCGCCCGGATCCGTGCCCAGCTTTCCGACGCCGTGGCGAAGGGAGCGAAGATCGTCCTCGGCGGGAAGATCGAAGGAAACCTCGTCCACCCCACGATCGTGCGGGACGCGACCGACGACATGCTCGGCATGCGCGAGGAGGTCTTCGGCCCCGTGGCGTTCACCTCCCCGTTCGACACGAAGGAGGAAGTGCTCCGGCGGGCGAAGGACCACAAGTACGGTCTTCGGGCCGCCGTCTTCGGGGGAAGGGAGGCGAAGGAAACCGCGGAAGGGCTGGCGGGGGAGACGTATTGCCACCCGGTCCCGGGCTACACGTTCGGGAAATTCGGGACGATCGCCCTCAACCAGACGAGGGCCGAGTCGTGGAAGGGGGCCTTTGTCGTGAAGGCGGTCGGAGGGTACGGCTACTCCGGCTGGATCTGGGAGACGGGAAGCGCCGGCTTCCGGATCAAGCAGGGACCGAAGCTCTTAAGCCTCGAGACGGCCGCGGAGAACGGGAAGTGACGCCGGAGGGGAGAAACTCCCCCTCCGGGGCCCGCCCGATGTTCCGCGCCGCGCGTGCGGCGTGTCCGCCCCATCAGCGTGCCGGCGCGATCCCCCCCTTGCTGTCCCGCAAGTAGGGAAACCACACCAGCGACACCAGGGAAACGGAGATGTCGGTCTTCTTCAACCGGACCTCGCACGCCTCCAGGCTCTCCGCGAGGGGGTCGGTGCCCGCCTTGACCTCTTCGGTCTCCTGGTCCAGAAGCGCCTGGAGGTCGGCAAGCTGCTTCGTTATCGCCTGCACGTTCTCATCGGCCCGGGCGACGTCCTGCGACTCCTTGAGCGTGCGGCCCGCGCCCCGTGCCGTGGTCGCGGCCCTCCCTAGGGTGGACTGGGTGATCGTTTTCCTGCCCGTCAGCGCCGTCAGCAGCGTGGCCCCGAAGGAGATGGCGGTCGAAAGCTTCTGCTGCGTGGACTGGGCCTTTTCCCGCTCCACCGCCTGCTCGGCGCGGCGGATCCTGTCCTGCAGGGTCGCGATCTTGGGCCCGTACTTCTGCCGCAAGCGCTCGACCTGCTGGTCCCGCTTCTCCCGGGCAGACTGCGTGAGCCGGATGCGGAAGTCCCGCTCCGACTCTCCGGGCTCGGAGACAACCCCGAAAGACGGGCTTTTCCACAGTTCCAGCTTCTTGTTCCGGTAGACCCACTCCTTGAAGGCGGTCCCCCACTCCGGGTACCTCTTCGCGTTGGACGCCTCGCGGGGCAGCTCCCCGAAGGAGGAATCCGGGTCATGGGGGAACTTCTCGAGATCGCTCTCCCGGATCTCCGTTTCCCGCGCCTCGTCCCAGTCGACCGGGGAGGGGCCTTCGGAAAATTCGCCCAGCAGGCAGACTTCCTTCCGGGCGGCGACCCCGACTTTCGCGTTGGCGTAATAGACCTTGGCGACTCCCAGCAGCATCGGCTCGTAGTGAACGTCCGCACCCTCCGGCTGAGCGCCGCGGGCCGGGAGGAAATACTGGGGGACTTCGGCGGGAAGCACGGGGCGAGCCGATGCGGGCGCCCGGGAACCCTTTTTTCCCGCCGGCGCCGCGGTTGCGGCGGGGCCGGCCTCCGGGGCCGGCGCGGGCTGCGACGATTTGACCGGGTCCATCAGCTGCTTGATCTGCGTCCGGGTCAGGGGTCCGCGCAGGTACGACATCGCCCACCGGGTCTGGAAGACGACCGGCGCGTCCTCGTGGACGTTGTTCATCAGGAACACCCTCTGCCCCAGCCCGGCGAGGATCTGCTCCATCCGCTTCCGGTCGAACCGGCCTGCGCCGCCGGCCGCCGCCCCCTCGAGGCCGTCCAGCACCCGTTCCTTGTCCCGTTCGGTCTGCAGCCTGCCGAGGAACCACGTCCCCGTGTTCGACAGCCCCTTGTAGTCCAGGTCCACGGGGTTCTGGGTGGCCAGTACGATCCCCAACCCGAACGCGCGCGCCTGCTTGAGCAGCGTCAGCAGGGGGCCCTTCGACGGGGGGTTGGCCACGGGGGGGAAGTATCCGAAGATCTCGTCCATGTAGAACAGCGTCCGGAGGCTGGTCGTGCCCGACTGGGAGCGCATCCACCCCAGTAGCTGGGTGAGGAGGAGGGAGACGAAGAACATCCGCTCCGTGTCGTTCAGGTGGGCGATCGAGAAGATGGAGAGCCTGGGTTTTCCTTCCGCCGTGTAGAACATCCGGTCGATGGAAAGCGGCTCGCCCGAAAGCCAGGCGGAGAACCCGGGCGCGGCAAGGAGGTTGTTGAGCTTCATGGCGAAGGAGAACCGGTCCTTGGAGGGGAAGAAAGACTCGAGGTCGAAGACGCCGATACGGGCCACCGGCGGCGACTGAATCGCCTGGATGAACCCGGCGAGGTCCAGGTCCTGCCCCTGCTTCCAGGCGGTATCGAGGATGGTGGAAAGAAGGATGTGCTCCCTGCTCTGGATGGGATCGGTGGACGTTCCCAGAAGGTTGAGCAGGCTGGACACCGTGGTGCCGATCCGCTCTCCCAACAGTTCGCTGTCGTCCACGACGGCCTTCCCGGGGAAGCCGAACGACTTGAGGATGGAGACGGGCAGGCCCGCGGTGCTCCCCGGCGTGTAGATGGCGAACTCGGCGGACTCCCGAAGCTTGCGGATCCTCGCCCCGTCCTGCCCCCACTCAGCCAGCCCCTTCTTCCAGAGGTCCGCCTGTTTGGCCGCGTACTCCTGCGGGGAGATCCCTTTCCTGCGCGCCTCCTCCTCGTTGATCCAGGGGAGGAAATCGTCGGCCGTAAGGTCAGGGAAGGTCAACAGGAGGTTGGCCAGGTCCCCCTTCGGGTCCACCACGATGGCGGGGATGTTGTCGATCAACGCCTCCTCCAGGAGACCGATGCAAAGCCCCGTTTTCCCGCTCCCCGTCATCCCCACGCAGACCGCATGGGTGACAAGGTCCCGGGAGTCGTAGAGGACGAGGTCCTCCTTCAGCGCATTCTTCGCAAGGTCGAATTCGCGGCCCAGGTAGAAGACTCCCAGCTTCTCGAAATCCTGCACGGCTCCCCTCCTGCGCGGTATTCAGGAAAAACTATACACCAAGTGCCGCGTTTCATGGGCGGGGACACTCCTCTCCCGCATCCCGGAGATGAATCAGGAATGTCCCCGGTGACTATCGAGCCGATCCCATGAGGCGCATCCCCTCCCGGTGCCAGGAGGCGTCGCGGGGGGCTATCGCTCCGCAGCCTCGGAGGGGGGCTCCGTTCGTGGCTCCCACTCCTTCGGCTTGCTGCGCTTTTTCGGCCCCCGCGAAACCCTAAGAACAGGGACGTTCCTTCTAAGAACTCTTCATCCCCTGCGGCGCGCGCGACCATTGTGCACCCCGTTGCGAGGGTCTCTGCGACCGTGGACCCATGGCGCAGCGGGGGGTTCCGCGGAGCGGCCTGTGGAGCGAGGAAAAAATTGCGTCGAGCGGAACGGCAGCGAGCGGTCGCAGGTCGCGAGCGTAGCGAAGCGGAAGCCCCCCGCAAGCCAGGGTCCTTTCCGCCGATGGTGCGAGGGCACATCCCTTCGCACCGGGAGACACGCACGGATATGTTGCCGTATTTATAAAGCGGAGCACTAAGGTGCCCCCGGAAAGGCGATGCCGATTCCGGGGACTCCCCTCAGTAGTCGGAGAGCAGGAACCGGACCCCGTTGTCCTTCAGGAAGGAGACGATCAGCTCGGGATGGATCCCGATCCCCAGGTTGATGCACTGGTCCTCCTCGACCTCCCTCCCGTCCTTTTCCACCCGGGTGACGGTGCCGTAGGCGTAGTTGTCGGTCCTGCTCTGGACGCCCCATATCGTGCCGTTCGCATCCAGGATGGGCCCCCCGCTCTGCCCTTTGAGCCCCGGCGACGATGTCTCCAGGAACTTGATGTCGTATCTCCCGTCGGCGGAATTCCCCGCGTGCAACGTTCTCGTGTAGAGCCCCTCCAACGGAAAGGCGGCGAGTGTGCGAACCGTGGGGCCGAGCTCGAAGGAATTGTTCGCCTCGCGGAACATGGAGTGGACCTTCTGGAAGGGATATCCGATCTTGCACAGGGCCGTCCCGACGCCCAGGTCGTCGGGGGACTTGAAGACCGGGTAGACAGGCCACGCGTTCCGGTCGAACGGCGAAAGCCGCCCGAGGACGAGATCTCCTTCCGGGAGGGGCCGGATGTCGGTGAGCTGGACGCCGTCCATGCCCCACCAGTAGGAGAGGTTGGTGATCCACTTCGGGTTGTCCCTGAGTTTCCGGATCCGGTCGACCTTCTCCGCCGGGAAGACGCCCTCTTCCTGCTCGATCATGTGGATCGTGTGGTAATACTCGATGATTTCCTCCGTGTCCCGCTGGATCCTTCCGTCCGCGGACAGGAGGTGGGCCGCCGTGATGATCCAGCCCTCGTCGTTGATCACGATGAAGGCGCCGCACCCGCAATCGGTGCTCCGGTCGAAATACCGCCTTGAGAACACCACCGGCCTCGTGAAACAGCTCCCCCTCTTGCAGGCGTTCGCGAACATGGGCC